>NZ_JAGGQY010000010.1:0-84989 GCF_018613105.1 Bacillus sp. ISL-77 | reverse complement strand
ATGCTGGAAAAGGTATTGGTCGAAGATTAGTTAATCGTATTCTAAGTGATGCACCGAAACTTGGAATTAGCCGTGTAATGTCTTTTACATACGAAACAGAGTTTTTCAAAAAATGTGGTTTTAAGATCGTCGCAAAGGAGACTTTGCCTGAAAAAGTGTGGGTGGATTGTATGAATTGTCCTAAGTTTAATTGCTGCGATGAAGTCGCAATGATTAAGTATGTTGGGTAAGGAGTCAGATAGGTTGCATACAGTGATATTAACTTGGTAGTTTACAAGAGAAATAGGAATGGCGCCATTATGTGGTGCCATTTTCTTCGTTGTTTAGGAGATGATAAATTCCTAGATTTGTAATGGTACAATGTGACCTGCGAGAAAAGACCCAAGTAAATAATCGCCACTTGGGCGGTGATTTAAGTCGAGTTAACTATTTTGTTCAAAGATAAGAGAAGGAAAAATGAAAATTCAGTCATTGTGAATATAACCGAAAATAAGACGAAGTGGGAGTTTGAAGGAAATAAAACCGTTGTGGCACATAAAAATTACAAGGTTTTTGTTGTGCATGACGTGAAAGCAAACGTCATATATACCCGATTTTAAAAGAATTGATTTGTGGTCAAAAAGTGGTTACCGTAGAAGGTAAAGAGTAGATTTTGCCCATTATTCTTAAATTAATAGTAAGTATAACTATGATATTTTTTCTGAATATTCATTAAAACTTAAAAATGTAAGCGTTTTCTATTATAATAAATAGTGGGTTGGATGGCATGTGTGGCCGTCATCGTATTTGGCGTATGCGGGGCCGATACTAGGGACAATGTTGAAATATCTTTGTGGTGATATACTAAACATCATTCGTTAAATCTTGTGTAAAATCAAGGATGAAGAAGAAAATAACAAAAACTTATTACAAATAAGATGTGCTGGATAGTATAAATGACTATCCAGTTTTTTATTGGGAATAGGTTTCATACTTCAAGATTTTAGAAACGACATTTATGACACCGTAACTCTCTAAAATTCCATCTAAAGATATGAAATAGGAAAACGAGTTGACCCCCTCTCGTTGTGGATGATAGCTGCTATGTTTCCATTCCTCCATATAACAGCCTTCTCAGCGGAAGCGTTGTTATCCACATTCTGCTGGAAGGGCCGAATATCTTAACTAACGCAAACACTGAAAAATGTCACCGTTTCATTCGTTATATTTCATTCATTTTTTCGTTTTGTTCCATTTGATTTAATTTCTTCATTGTGTATCTATTGAAAAAAAATAACATGAGGATGAAAAAAATTAAACATCCACCCATAATCCACAAGAAATATTGCATCCAATCAATGAGAACTGAAAACTCCATTCAAATCCCCCTTTAATATTTACCTGCCTTTCATTATTTCTACATTATGTAAATAATTTCCTCCTATTAAAGAGCAATAATGTAGGGTTTGAAATTTTTAAGTTATGTATTTATTTGACCATTACATGGGTTACGAAAAAGAAATCAAGGTTGATGGTGGATCATAAGCTATATAAGCATTGGTATATCGATGACTTTATTGAGTATGCCGGAATACAAGAATTAGCCTAACGAAGTATTAAGCCTTTATTTTAGTACAGACATTCTTTAGAATGTGAAAATTCCAATGGAAGGATTGCTGTAAGAGGATAAAGGTAGCTCAGGTAACTCCTGCCCTATGGTGAGCTCAAAAAGAGACCGAAAGACATAGGTGTTCGCAAGAAGGCTAAACCCTAAGCCAGCGAAGGGTTGGACAATTGTCTTTACTTGAAAATCTAAGGGGCTGGTAGTACCCCTAGTATAATGCATCGGTTTACATAATACACTACTAAATTTTTGTGGTATCTACTGGTATGATGGTGTTTCTAATTAGGGATAAGAAAAGGGGAATTAGCTATTCCAAAAGTTCCCCCATAAAGGTTTTTTATATGGAAATATAATTTTTAAATATTTTATTTATTTGAAATATTCAACTATCATTATTTATAAGCAATTAATAATTCTTCCTTAAATCAATGTCAACGCTTTTTTCAAACAGCCCACAAATCTGTCGAGTTATTTGGAGATACAGATTCTGTATTATCAGAAGGCAAAGAGCTATACAAATTCCCGTGGCGTATGTACGATGGCAACAACGGTTTAGATAACTATAAATAAGGAGAATAAGTATGGAAGAAAATATTGTAGAGAAACACGAGTTATACGAACAAGTCGTGTATTTCCAAATGATGTAAACAATCACAATACACTATTTGGGGGGAAATTAATGAGTGATGTGGACCAGGTAGCATCTATTTCCGCAGCTCGTCATAGTCGCAGGGAATGTGTAACTGCTTCAACTGATTCAGTTGATTTCTTATATCCTATTCGCACATCCGATTCGGTTTGTTTTGAATCATATGTGACATGGACAGGTACATCATCCATGGAAGTTTTTGTGAAGATTATTGCTGAAGATTTAAAAAGTGGTGAATGTAGAATTGCAGCAACTGCACTGTTAACGTTTGTCGCACTTGATCAAGATAAACGTCCAGCACATGTTCCAAAGGTCACTCCAGAAACAGAAGAAGAGAAAAAATTACATGAAACCGGACAAGACCGAGCAAGGGAACGTAAGGATAGAAAACAAAAGAGCAAAATACTAGCAGCTTTCCTAACAACAAATTACAACTTCACATCCATACTCCCTTAAAAGGAGTACTATTTTTTCAAAGCATTATCCATCCTTTTTCTCTTATTAATTAGAACATACCTTCTTAAACTAACCTGTTTCATTTAAGTCGAGGATTTTAAATGGAAAAAGGCCCTAGTGAGAATAACCTCTCCCAGGGCCTTTTTATGCATTGATAGGGTTGAAAATTCCCCCATTATGCGCCTTTTCTATGTTTTGATTGTACAGACTTTGAAGGATTAAACAGATACTCTTTTACAGAATTTGATTGATGTTTCGCTTTTGCTGTGAAAAAAGGATTTAAAATAATAATGGTTAAGAAGTTTGCTGATAATCCCCAAAACCCTTCGTAAATTCCATGCGAGCTGTTTGTTCCGTACACTGTAAATGTTGTTGCCAACCCAACAAGCAATCCAATGGTTGTTGCCTCTTTCGTTTGATTTTTCCAGAATAAGCTGACAACAATCGCAGGGAATATTTGAACCATTCCTGAAACACCTAAAAGCTGCAAAGATACTAATGCTGTAGGGAATAACAGTCCAAATAATAAAGCAAGACCAATGACAACAAACACCATTGAACGAGTTACGAGAGTTAATTTAGCCCCTTTTACGTTGGGATTGATTAAATCACGATAAATGTTGTTTGCAAATAAGTTGGAAGCACCGATCGCCATAATAGAGCATGGAATTAATGATGCTAGGGCAATCGTTGAATAAGCTAACCCTTGTCCAATACCACCGTATGAAACTTGAATTAGATTTAAAAAGGCAAAACGTGGATCGCTTCCAGCCGGTAACACATGGTACGCAACAAAGCCAAGGAAAATGACTAGGATTAAGACCACATTATATAAAGGCAAGAACATCGCATTTTTTCGAACGGCATCCGCACTTTTCGCTGTGAATACTCCTGTTGCTCCATGAGCCCACATAAATAATGCCAAGGCCGAAACTACAGAAGCTGTCATGAACCATGGAATGCCTTTGGGGCCATCTGTAGGAATCGTCAGCAATTGTGGTGATTCCTTCACAAGTGTATCAATCATCGGACTCCAACCGCCAAAATGGATAATCGGCAGAGAAACCACAAGGAATAACATAATCGCCCATACAAGAACATCTTTAATGATTGCTGTATAGGTTGGGCCTTTGATTCCGCTAAAGAATGTAAAAAGGGCCACAAGCAGGAATGACGTAATCACAACTACCTTAACATTGATATATCCTGTTCCAGCTACTTGAAGCGTATCTTGAATTCCGGCTAACTGCAAATCAATATACGGGATAAGCATCAATACACCGACAATAGCAATAATAGATGAAAGAAGTTTACTGCCAAAACGCTCTCTGGCATAGTCAGCAAGTGTGGTTAATTTAAATTGATTCGCTACTTTCCATAGCTTAGGAAGGTAAAAGTAAGAAACAAAATAGGCTAAAATACAGTAAGGAATAGCAAAGAATGCAAGACTTCCCCCTGCATAGGCTGTACTCGTCAGTCCCAAAAATGTATAAGCTGTATATAAATCAGCCCCTACTAAAAACCAAACTAGCAATCCGCCAAAGCGTCTACCGCCAACAGACCATTCCTCTACAGAACTTCGCGAAGATTTATTGCGCCCTGCTATAAATCCAATCAAAACAACGGTCAAGACAATGAATACTGTGATTAACAAAGCTGTCAAATTTCCATGCATTAGTCAAGGCTCCCTTCTGATTTTTGAAGTTGATAAATCCCAAGTGTGCAAAATGGTGTTAATACGATCCATAAAAAGAGCCAAAATTGAAGGAAGGGTAATCCTAAAACAACAGGGTCAATTCGATTTACGAATGGTAAAACAGCTAACTGAGAAATAAAAGGGAGTATTATTAAAAATACTTTCAAAAATTTTTTGCCCATTTGATGTACCTCCTGTTTGATATTCATATAATACTATTGTCTCGAAAATAGTATTGTTAAATAATTTTTCATGAGGGTTATAATAACAATTTTGTCGAGAGATTACAAGATAATTTTTTAATAATTTAAAAAAATCAAATTAACAAATTATTATAAGTTATTGGATTTATTTAGAAAATCACGGAAATAAGTGTCGCTTAGGGAAATTTTACTATAATTTTATATTCTCTGAAAAAATGGTAGAATGGAGGTTATATATTTTGGATAGTCAGAGTTGCAAATGGAGATGGAGCGAGAGTCATGTTAAAGTATCGAAAACTCATGTATCTTTTACCATGGCTAATTGTAGTCATTTGGATGTTACTCATATTTAATCTTTCGGCCCAGCCAGCTCAGAACTCTGACAAGCTTAGTATAGGAGTAACAGAGAAAGTGGTAGAAACCGTGGAGAAGGTTACTCCTGAAACGGAATTAAACTTAGACAGTTTGAATCATATCGTAAGAAAAAATGCGCATTTCTTTATTTACCTGGTCCTGGCAATATGGGTGCAGATTGCGTTAGGAGTTAATCGGGTCATAGGATTTAAACGCCTTTTGATCGTTATTGGGATCTGTGTCCTTTATGCGATCTCAGATGAATACCACCAGTTATTTGTAGCGGGCAGAGGGGCTCAGGTAAAAGATATTTTTATTGATAGTGCGGGAGTGATAGTGGGAATCGTGATTTATGGGATAGTGAATCGATTTTCATCAAAAAAAAGCGTAAAACCCTTATGAGATAAGGATTTTTACGCTTTTTTTAGATGATACTGTTGCCGGTCCAGCCTATTAGAAAATAAAATGAGTGATTACTTTGATCCAACCGAAAAACGCAATCCATAACGGAACACTAAGTGATGTACCCCAAATTAATCCAATTAATAGATTCCCCTGTTTGTCCATGAAATCCACTCCTATGATCGACATAGATAAACATTTATGTTTTTTATTGATAACGCTTTCAATAGTTGAGATCTCAAATAGGCCTTCCCCTAGGGGGTGTAAGTTTTCAGATTGTTTCCTTTATGATACCCAAACACTGTTCGGGAAAAAAGTAGAAATGTGCGAAAATTGAAAAAATATTTCGACAATAAATGTGGTGAAGTGTAAATGGATGTAAGACCGTCGTTGCGTCACTTTATTATCATATTAAATAGGTTTATAGGGCTATTAAATCCTAGTAATAGATGGTATAATATGAAAATAAACACATAGTTCGTACGAAAGGGCACTCCCATTGAAAGATGGTGTCGCAAAACTAGAGGGGCTAAGGTTTTCACAACTATGCTAGCCAGTTACCGAATATGATTGAACACCTTACTACGAATTATCAAACACACTCTAGGAGGTAATACTATGTTTATATTTATTGCAGGCCTATTTGTTGGATCGTTCTCTATGCTTTTGATTATGAGTCTAATGGTTGCAGCGAAAAGAGGAGACCAGTTAATCGAAACACATCAATAAATTGAAAGCGTTTTCTAGAACAATCCCGTCTTTTTAGGGGTTGTTTTTTTATTTTTAGGTGAGGCGATCAGAGATTCTATCACATTTTCGTTACCTAGTAGCTCTACGTGACTGTACTGAAAATTTTCGGACGTTTTAGGTCACGTAGAACCACCCTACGTGACTGAACTCAAGAAATTCCAACGTGTTGGGTAACGTAGAACCCCTCTACGTGACTGAACTCAATAAATTCCAACGTCTTGGGTAACGTAGAACTACTCTACGTGACTGAACTCAATAAATTCCAACGTGTTGGGTCACGTAGAACCACTCTACGTGACTGAACTCAAGAAATTCCAACGTGTTGGGTCACGTAGAACCACCCTACGTGACTGAACTCAAGAAATTCCAACGTGTTGGGTCACGTAGAACCACCCTACGTGACTGAACTCAATAAATTCCAACGTGTTGGGTCACGTAGAGCCACTTATCGTGACTGACTTCTTTGCCAAAGCCTATTTTTAAAAGGGTCTCCTCCCCACTCCAAAGCGAAAAAAAGCCAAATGATGCTTTATCATCATTCGGCTTAATAGAGTTACCAATCCATTCTATTTAAAAGTTCTGAGCTACTAGATCTTTGATTTTGTCCTGATTAATCACTAGCTGGTAGTTATTTGCTTTTAAGATATCATCGTACATTCTTTTTCCTTCACCGGGAATTTGGTGGTATTCCAACTGGGTGTTGGGGTCGAAATCTTTCGCTGCTAGTCCAAGGCTTAACATATCTTGTGTAGACATATTGGTCGCAATCACAAAGTCAGGGATGGATTTCACTAAAGAAGGCAAGTTGGTGATATTATTTGGACTTAAGGCTTTCTTTGCAATTCCTTTTAGTGCTTCTTCTTGTAACTTTTGCCGACCATATTCGCCACTTGCGAGGGAATAGCGCTCGTGTACAACCTCAGCTACCATTTTTCCATCAAAGGAATGGGTTCCTGCAGTTATCACTTTATCCTTGTTTTCACCATACCAAGGATGTGTTAATTTCACATCAAATGGTAAGCTCATCTCAATGCCATCGACGGCATCAACCATTGCTTGAAAGCCGCCATAATTGGTTTCGACATAGTAATTGATCGGAGTTCCCGTTAATTCAGCGACTGCATTGACTGCTGCTTCCACCCCTTTTTGGGCGCCTTTTGTGGCCTGCATAATATATTGAACACTTGTTAGTTTGGTATAGCCGTACCCATCTAAATGAACGCGGGTATCACGTGGAATGCTAATCGCATCATATTGATGTTTTGTTAAATCGACATGGACCAACATCATCGAATCCGAGTGACCTACATTTTGACCTTTCCGTTCATCGGACCCGATCAATAACAGGTTAAAAACGGGTTCTTTTACCTCGACAGATTCACTTGTTGATGTGGTATCGCCCGTTTTTCCTGAACTTACCACAGGCACCGTGGAAAAATGATTTGTCGGCTGTATCTTATAGTATTCATATCCAAGGCCCGCAACGATGAGTAAAATAATCCCCAATATGCTAAAGCCGGCAATCTTCCATTTGCGTCTATTCTTCTTTTTCATAATTTCCTCCGATGCATTGGCAAAATCAATTCTATTAATTTTACAGTTTTTAAATCATCTATTCAATCATAATTTATGGGAAATCATTGGCATTCTTGTGTCATCGAGTCAATCATTCTCAGATTCCCAGTTATCCTGAAATTAAGCTCGATTGCCAACGTAGAAATCGGGCTCTTTATTTTTACCAGCGTTAATTAAAACATCGAACATTCCTGTTCGTATGTAGCGGTGGAATATTTCGTGAACTACAAAATAAGCATATATACATAAAGGAATGAAACCCGATAGGCAGCCCAAACTAAAATTCCTTCCATAACGACCCGGAATGGAGGTTACGATGAAAGCTATTATTCTAGCAGGTGGAAGCGGGACACGCTTATATCCGTTAACGATGGTCACCAGTAAACAATTATTACCCATTTATGATAAGCCGATGGTCTATTATCCGCTTTCCACCTTAATGCTTGCAGGGATTCGTGATATTCTGATTATTTCAACTCCAGAGGATACCCCGCGTTTCGAGGCGCTGCTCGGAGATGGATCACAGTTTGGAATACATCTAGAATATAAAATCCAGGAGAGCCCAGATGGATTAGCCCAGGCTTTTTTAATTGGGGAAGAGTTTATTGGCGATGATTCTGTCGCGATGATTTTAGGAGACAATATTTTCTACGGCAGTGGGATGCGAAAAATTCTCCAACGTGCGGCTCAAAAGGAGAGTGGGGCAACCATTTTTGGTTACCATGTGCAAAATCCAGAGCGTTTTGGTGTAGTGGAATTTAATGAAAATGGAAAAGTATTAAGCGTCGAAGAAAAACCGCAGGTACCAAAATCAAATTATGCGATCACGGGATTGTACTTTTACGACAATCGAATTGTGGATATTGCCAAAAGTGTCAGACCTTCGGCACGAGGTGAGTTAGAGATTACCACTGTAAATGATCGATATTTACGGATGGAAGAACTTGAGGTTGAGCTGCTTGGTCGAGGTTTTACGTGGATGGATACGGGAACACATCAAAGTTTAGTGGAAGCCACTAATTTTGTAAAAACAATTGAGGATCATCAAGGAATTAAAATCGCGGCACCCGAAGAGATCGCCTATATCAATGGCTGGATTGATATTGATAGATTAATTGAATCAGGTGAGAAATTTTCCAAAACGGGTTATGGCCAATATCTATTAAAAGTAGCCAATGGCAGCATCAAGTATTAAAAGAGGTGATAGGTTGAATGTGATTGAGACTTCCCTGCCAGGGGTAATGATTATCGAGCCAAAACTTTTTGGCGATCATCGTGGTTGGTTTATGGAGACCTATAGCGAGGCAAGGCTTCAAGAAGCAGGAATCGTTGTGAAATTTGTTCAAGATAAC
This sequence comes from Bacillus sp. ISL-77, assembly GCF_018613105.1. Lineage (NCBI taxonomy): Bacteria > Bacillati > Bacillota > Bacilli > Caryophanales > Bacillaceae > Bacillus > Bacillus sp. ISL-77. The sequence goes on along the minus strand of NZ_JAGGQY010000010.1, from coordinate 75,949 downwards.
CAATCATTCTCGGCAGCCAAAGGGACATTACGGGGATTGCATTATCAATTACATCCAAAAGCGCAAACCAAGCTCGTTCGCTGTACCAAAGGGGCGATATTTGATGTGGCCGTCGATCTTCGTAAAAGAAGCCAAACGTATGGAAAGTGGTTTGGAATCGAGTTAAGTGCGGAAAATAAACGTCAATTATTGATTCCTAAGGGGTTTGCACACGGATTTCTGACGGTGACCGATGATGTAGAAGTTCAATATAAAGTAGACCACTTGTATGCACCTGAATGTGACCGGGGCATCATCTGGAACGATCCAACCATTGGGATTGAATGGCCAGTTGAGATGACTCCGATACTATCAACAAAAGATGAACTGGCTCCGCTACTAGCAGATGCAGAAAATAATTTTTAATTTGGAGAATAAACGATGAAAATTCTAGTGACGGGTTTTACAGGACAGCTCGGTTTTGATGTGGTTCGTGAAGGGGCGAGGCGCAGTATTGAAATGGTTGGCGTGGGGTCAAAAGATCTGGACATAACAGATGAACGTTCTGTTTCCAAGGTTGTAAAAGAAATCAATCCGGATGCGATAATCCATTGTGCTGCCTATACGGCGGTTGATCAAGCAGAGGATGATCAAGAAAATTGCTGGAAGGTGAATGTCGATGGGACCAAGTATTTAGCCTGCGCCGCCAAGGAACTAAGGGCTAAATTTATGTATATCAGTACAGATTATGTTTTTGATGGATTGGGTGAAGTACCTTTTGACGAAACGAGCGAGCCCAACCCCGTCGGTTATTACGGTCAGACCAAATATGAAGCGGAGAAAATTGTCCAAACGATCTTATCCGATTGGTTCATCGTACGGATATCATGGGTTTTTGGACTAAACGGGAATAATTTTGTGAAAACAATGATGCGATTGTCTGAAACTAAAAATGGACTACATGTGGTGGGAGATCAAGTGGGTTCGCCAACGAATAGCTTGGATTTGTCACGTTTATTAATTGATATGATTCAAACGGATCGATATGGAATTTATCATGCCACGAATGAGGGATTCTGCAGTTGGGCTGAATTTGCTGAAGAAATTTTTCACAAAGCAGGCAAAATAGTAAAAGTTCATTCCATTAAAACCGAGGAATATTCGACCAGGGCAGTCCGACCCATGAATTCCCGAATGTCGAAGCAAAAGCTACTGGACAATGGATTTATTCCATTGCCGTCTTGGCAGGAATCCTTAGAGCAGTACTTAAAAGCGTTAAAGCAAGAGGTGGAGTAATGCAAGGGAAAAAGCTTCTTGTAACAGGTGGAGCCGGATTCATTGGTGGAAACTTTGTCCAACATATGATAAACAAATACCCTCAGTATGGTATTTATAATTTAGATGGGTTAACCTATGCGGGCGATCTAACCAAGCACCGTGAGATCGAAAAGATGGAAAACTATCATTTTATGAAAGCCGATATTGCTGATCGCGAAGCCATTCTACCGCTTTTTGAAAAAGAAAAGTTTGATTATGTGGTCCACTTCGCCGCAGAGAGCCATGTCGATCGCTCGATTACGGACCCAGAAATATTTGTTCGGACGAATGTGTTGGGGACGCAAGTGTTACTTGATGCCGCCAAACAAATAGAAGTCACCAAGTTTGTTCATGTATCAACAGATGAGGTATACGGTGAGTTAGAGCTGGATTCATCGACATTGTTTACAGAAGAGACGCCGTTACAGCCCAATAGTCCATACAGTGCTAGTAAAGCCTCCTCTGATTTCTTGGTTCGTGCTTATCACGAAACATTTGGACTGCCAGTCAATATTACACGTTGTTCCAATAACTATGGTCCCTTCCATTTTCCAGAGAAATTGATCCCGTTAACGATTTCTCGCGTAGAAAATAATCAGAAGGTACCAATTTATGGTGACGGAAAGAATATCCGTGATTGGCTGCATGTCCATGATCATTGTGCAGCACTAGACCTTGTTTTGCATAAGGGTGTTACCGGTGAAGTCTATAACATAGGCGGGCACAACGAGCGGACAAATTTAGAGGTGGTAAAAACGATTATTACCACGTTAGGAAAATCGGAAGAGTTCATTGAATTTGTCCCTGACCGTTTAGGTCATGATAAGCGCTACGCCATTGACCCTACGAAGTTGGAGAAGCTAGGGTGGAAACCAACTTACACATTCGAAACGGGAGTCGCTCAAACGATTGAATGGTATGTGGATAACAAGTGGTGGTGGGAGCAAATTATTAGTGGGGAATACAAGAATTACTTCAAGAAGCAGTATTCTTTAGATCAATCATAGATTGTCATAGCCAGGGATGGCTTAACTGCTACAAGTTCCATTTTAGTGAGAGTAGCTCACAACTATTAATAAATAAGAAGCGTTAGTTTAATAAATAAGTAAGATCCATCTTATCTAAGGTGGGTTTTTTACTTTGGGGCTATTTAGTTTCAAAGATTAAAACAAAAGGGTAATTTAAGATCGGTAAAAGGAGCCAGCCTTTTTTAGTTTATATGTTTCGACATTTTTCTGCATTCTAAGATGTGTAAAAAAATACATAAGAGATTAGAATCATATAAAGTTTGTTGATTTTATTGACTTTTCCAGTCATTACCGTTGCTAGTGAGTATATTCATTTTTGTTAAGTTGAGAATTTGTCAAATCTTGACCTTTTATTTAGCTTTAATCACTTTCATTTTATTTGTAAAATATAAAAAAGTTAAAAAACATTTTTTAGGCATAACTAAATGAACTTTGATTTATTACAGAAGTGGAATGAACAAAAAGTTAGAATTAAATAAAGGAGATAGAACAAAATGTACAAGTATACAATCTATGTAACACATAAAGGTAAAGTCTATCAAACCAACGTAATAGCTACCAAAGACCAAACAGAAGAAGAAGTTTATCGTATGGCACAAGAACAAGTTCTGAAACAATGGGCAAATTAGATACGGGATCCTGGGATTAAAGGGATTGAATGGAACTTCCACTTGAAGAATGGATTTTGGATAGCTTCCAATACTTGAAATCGAGCTGCCAATGGCGGCCTTATTTCAGCACTTGCACTTATAACTCGTGCTGGTGGTTTACTTGCATTTTTAGACCGTAAAAAAAGCCTGGCTGCCAATACCAGGCTTTTTGCTTTCTCTTTTACGGTCTTGCACTTGAAACAGCTGTCCAGCCACTGTACACTTTTACAGTGCCGACCAAGGCCGGCTGTCTTTTTGACAAGAATTCCATACCATACTTCTGATGATGCACCTGGGTATAAATTAACATCGTATTCATCCAGTCCTGCGAGCTGGTATAAAAATGATGCGGTTGCAAGTGGGGTGATTTTCAGACCGCTCGTTGTAAAGAAATTATAATTGCTCTCAATAAGATTAGCGGCCATCAAGGGTTCTTCCGGTCCGGAGATATAGGATATATCAAAACCCATTAATATCCACTGTTCTTCCGCTGCCGGAACCCGGTTGGATTCATCTTCAGATTGAACGATTTCGTTGGCTTCATCACCAAAATACATATCAAATTGCTGCAAATCCACCACTTTAGGTTTGTCGGTCTTGAATTCCTGCAAAGTGAACTTGTGATAATCCCATGCACTGTACGGTGTCGCTCTGTCCCCTGATGCTGCGAAAGCCGTTTCTGGAATTAAGGAGACGGCTAATAGATTGAAATTTTTGGTAGTAGAAACGTTAAATATCTTCTTTCCTTTTAAAGGAAGAATAACACTATTTTATTTAGATTAAAAAAGATAAAATAAAGAGTACTTTAAATATGACGATAGAGGTGCCAAAGTGAAAGAGATTCTTTTGATTTTGCTGTTACAACTGATTTATGTACCTATATACACGCTACGAACAATCTTTTTGGTTAAAAATATAACCGTGTTAGCATCGATATTAGGTATTGCAGAAATGTTAATTTATGTTTTTGGCCTTTCTCTCGTATTTGGTGGAGATCAAAGTTTTGTATCAATGGTTGTTTATGCAGTTGGCTTCGGGTTAGGAATTATCCTTGGGACGAAATTGGAACAAAAAATAGCTATTGGTTATATAAACGTAACGGTTAATACACAAGAAAAAAATAGTAATTTGATAGACACATTACGACAAAATGGCTTCGGCGTTACTTTATATACGGGTGAAGGCCGAGACAGTGAACGTTATCGAATGGAAATATTGACAAAGAGAAATAGAGAAAATGAACTAATTGCAACTGTGGAGATGTTTGAACCTAGTGCGTTTATTATTTCATATGAGCCAAGAAGATTTAAAGGCGGTTTCTTATTGGATCGACTTCGATAGATGAATTGAAACACAACAAACTGTTGTGTTTTTTATTATTTTGGCTCTGTTATACTTGGCTGTTGATTTCCGCTCCAGGCGCTTCGCTTTCCGCGGGCGTGCCGGGGAGCCTCCTCGTCGCTTCGCTCCTGCGGGGTCTCCCCTGCCCCGTACTCCCGCAGGAGTCTTCGCGCCTTCCGCTCCAATCATCATGTGCCAAAATCAACAATAAGCCTTAACATAGCCATTATTTTAAAAAAACAGATTTTAATTTAATAAGAGGGAATTTGAATAATAAACCACCGATTACATATGCATTAAATAGCAAAGCAATTTTTAAGGAGGTATTTACTTGAAAAATTTTGACCATCCCCAGGTAAAACCCTACCTAATTACAAAGACTTTATTCCCTGAAAATCAGGAAACACCTATACATTTTTTAAATAGCGATATTGTGGATGGAAAATTATTTTACAGAAGAAACCATTTTTCTTACCCTCACTTTACATCATCCTTTTATCTTCTCCCAATTGATGGACTGGTGCATACCCCAAGAATATTTTCTTTACAGGAAATTTACTCATTGCCATCGAAAACTATAAAAGTTGTTTTAGAGTGTGCTGGAGATAAGCGTGAGTTATTTCAACCAAAGGTATTTGGTGAACAATTTGGAAAAGGTGCAATCAGTCAAGGAATTTGGAAAGGTGTTTCATTAAGGACCTTACTACAGCACACTGGTTTGATTGATACTGCAAAAGAAATTGTTTTTGAAGGCTATGATTATGGAGAAAGACCTGATTCCAACCAAATTGTTAATTTTTCAAGAAGTTTACCCATTAAAAAAGCCCTTGAACCAGATATCCTTATTGCTTATGAATATAATCATCAACCCATCCCATTCAAGCATGGTTTTCCCCTGAGATTGATTGTTCCTGGATGGTATGCAATGGCTTCTGTAAAATGGATTAAAAAAATTACTGTGCTTGACAAGGAATTTAAAGGTCCCTTTCAAGTAGTTGATTACGTTTATTACCCAAACAAAGAAAACGATGGAGGAAAGTTTTCCGTCACTGCGGCCAATGTTAACTCCACCATACAATATCCTTTAGATAGACAATTATTGCATACAGGAATTTATGAAATTAAAGGAATTGCACGGACAGGAGAAGGAAAGATAACAAAAGTAGATATTAGTTTAGATGGTGGTCAAACTTGGGATCCCTGTCAACTAAATTCTCCATCCGAAAAATACTCATGGGTTCATTGGAATTATAAATGGGAGGCACTAAAAAAAGGTGAATACACGATAAAATCAAAAGCAACTGATTCTCAAGGGAATGTTCAACCTTCAGAAGCATTTTGGAACAGAAAGGGCTATGGATACAATGCCTTTGATAGTATAAAAGTTAAAGTAGAATAAAACCAAAACATTAAAAGTCCAAGATAGGATGTTATTTTTTCTTAAGAATTGGAGAAATTGAGAATGATCTTTCTTGATTGTTAGCTGATTGAAAAATTGAAGAGGGTGTTCCTTGATGACAAATAGTAGAATGAACCCTAAGGTTGATGAATTTTTAAGTAAAGCTAAAAAGTGGAAGGAAGAATATGAGAAGTTGAGAAATATCGTTCTTGACTGTAAGCTGACCGAAGAATTTAAGTGGATGCATCCTTGTTACACGTTTGAGAAAAAAAACATAGTTTTAATCCATGGATTTAAAGAATATTGTGCGCTTCTGTTTCACAAAGGTGCCTTGTTAAAGGATGCCCATGGGATTCTAATCCAGCAAACGGAGAATGTACAGGCGGCACGCCAGATTCGGTTCACGAATGTTCAAGAAATAGTTGAAATGGAAACCATCTTGAAAGCTTATATATATGAAGCCATTGAAGTTGAAAAAGCCGGTTTGGAAGTGAATTTTAAAAAGAATACAGAATTTATAATTCCTGAAGAATTTCAAAATAAATTCGATGAAATCCCTGCCTTGAAAACTGCTTTTGAAGCATTGACGCCGGGACGGCAAAGAGCATACATACTTTATTTTTCTCAACCCAAACAATCCAAAACTCGAGAGTCAAGGGTTGAAAAATATATGCAGCAAATTCTCAATGGAAAGGGATTAAATGATTAGTAACAGGGGCTTTACTAAAATAAGAAATTATAATAAATACACAAAAAAACGCCGTGCTAATTACGGTGTCTTTTTGTGTGCGATTGAACATGTAGAAAGGGATGACCGCCTACAAGTCCAATCTAAGAAAGTCCAAGACGCTCAGGTATTCATCAGGTCCTCGCAGTACTCCCGGATTAGTTTCGAGGCTTTCGACTGGCTAATCCCGAGGTCTTTCGCGACTTTCCTGGACGATTTGTAGGTTTGGTAAGCTCTTCTGATTAAGAACCGCTTCGTTTCGTCAATTGCTTTATCGAGTGAAGTGGGGAGAGCGAGCTGGGTGACTTGTTCCACGTTGTCGGTGATCATATCAGGCAAGTCGGCCACCTGGATAATTGAGTCGCTAATGACGACTAACCGTTCAATCAAGTTTTCGAGCTGGCGTACATTTCCTGGCCATGAATAATGGATTAATATATTCATACATTCTTCCGAGATAACTTTGTTGTCATGGTATTTTTTATTGAATTGATGTAAAAAGTTGTACGTGAGCGGAATGATATCTTCTTTGCGCTCCCGCAGCGGCGGCAGGTAAATGTCGATCACATTCAGCCGGTAAAATAAATCTTCCCGGAATCGTTTGTCATTGACCATTTCAATTAAGTCCCGGTTTGTTGCGGCGATGATTCGGATATCGACTTTTTTCATTTCGCTGCTGCCGATGGGAATGAATTGTTTATCCTGGATTACTTGTAAAAGCTTTGCCTGCAGGGCGAGTGGCATTTCTCCGATTTCATCAAGAAAAACCGTGCCGCAGTTCGCAGCTTCGATCAATCCCGGTTTTCCGGTTTTGTTTGCTCCGGTAAACGCCCCTTTTGAATAGCCGAATAGTTCCGATTCGAGCAGCTCTTCCGGTATGGCCGCACAGTTAATCGTCAGGAACGGGCCGTTTTTCCGCTTGCTGATCCGGTGGATGTAATGGGCGAGTACGCCTTTTCCTGTTCCTGATTCTCCTTGGATTAAAATCGTGGAATCGGTCGGCGCTACTTTTTCGCAAAAAGTCAGGATTCGGTTGATCTTGCTGCTGTTCGTAATGAACTGGCCACCTTCCTCCTCTTGAGTGGTTTTTGACTCATTGCTCGTTCCAACCGCTTTTCCCATTTTATATGTCTGTAATTCGGTCGATGTGGTGACGACAAGTTCGATTTCCCCCTCATCATTTAAGATGGGAATCGCCGACGTCATCAGTTCAGCCCCGATATACGTCTGCTGCCTCATGTAGCAAGGCTTTTTTCTTTTATACACTTCTGGCACGATCGACGGTTTCCAGTAGCCTTTTTCAAATAATTCGACATTGTATTTGCCGATGACATCACTCGGCTTCAGCCCATAATGGCGCTCACAGGCCTGGTTAACATATAGAATCCGCTTCTCGCCGTCAAGGACGAAAATTTCATCGGAGGAATGATCGAGAATTTTTAAAAGAGTTTGCAGCGTCATCTCAATATTGCCAGTTGCCTCAGGACTTTTCATAGAATGATCCTCTCTCTTCACAAGTAATGAGTTAATTTTGACAAAAATTTGACCATATTGAGTCAATTATAACTCAATATGAAAGTGTTTTTAGTAAAAATCAAAATTTTTTGTGTATTCTTACAGCTTTTTAAACTTGGCACACGAATTGCATATATACAATTGACAGGCGGCAAAGCATGTAGGCAATCATCATTTATTTACGGAGGAGAATGAACTATGGCTTATAACACAGTAGAAAATGCATCCAATCGAACATTTGAAAGAACATTGACTTATGACAAATACACAGATCCGAAAGTACTTGAAAAAGAAATAGATCTTGTTTTCTCTAAATCTTGGCAGCTAGTGGGGCATGTCAGTCAGTTAGAAAAAGTAGGTGCTTTCTTTACGACTGAAGTAGCTAACGAGCCGATTATAGTGACTCGTGGGCAGGATGAAGTCATCCGCGCTTTTTATAACGTCTGTCCGCACCGTGCAACAAAGCTTGAAAAAAGTGAGTCAGGTAAGAAGAAAATTTTACAATGCGCCTACCATGGCTGGACATTTAAATTAGATGGGCAATTAAACAAAGCACCTAACTTTAAAGGTGAAGATGCAGCTTGTGTACAAGACGCTTGTCTACGCTCAGTCCGCATGGAAATCTTGGAATCTTTAATCTTTGTTAACTTGGACGATAACGCGAAGCCGATTAGCGAATCTTACGGCGATTTCTTCGATCGCTTGAGCAAATATCCGTTTTTAAGTGAGTTAAAACGAACAAACCAAAAAACACGAGTGATTAAAGCGAACTGGAAAGCGTTTATTGACAATTATTTAGAGTGTGACCACTGCCATGTAGCACACCCAAGTTTCGTTGCCGCCCTTGACATGGATGATTATCAAATCATTACATGTGAAAATTATTCACTTCAAGGCTCAATGGTTAAACCTGATAAAAATTATGGGTCAGTCGATTTAAATCAGGCCGAAATGCAAGGCGGATCTTTCTTCTGGCTATGGCCAAACCTGATGCTGACAATTTATCCGGGTCCCGGCAATATGGCGACGATTCAAATGGTGCCGATTGATCATGAAACAACTTTGGCTGTTTACACTTATTATTTCCGTGATGAGAATTTGACTCAGGAAGAAAAAGACTTAGTTACTTTTGCTGAACAAGTGCGCCAGGAAGATGTAGAACTTGTAGAGTTAGAGCAAATCGGTTTCCGCTCTCGTGCATTTAACAAAGGAAGGTATGCGTCTTCAGAAAAAGCAATTGTACAATTTCATGAAATGGTATTGGAGGCCCTCAATGAGTAATTTAGCGAATGAAGTAAAAGTGAAGAAGCATTTTCTGATGATCAATGGCGAAAAAGTAGAAACAGCGAAATATGCTCCTTTATACTCCCCTTATTCTGGGGAAGAAATCGCTCAAATTGCGATGGCGGATAAAGAACTAACTGTACAGGCAATTGCTGCTGCCTACAACGCACGCGGAGTAATGGCAAAAATGCCGGCGTATCAGCGGGCGGAGATTTTGGAAAACGTTGTGGCGCTATTAAAAGAGAAAGCGGCCGAAGCGGCTGAAGTCATTTCTCGTGAATCAGCTAAACCAATTATGTTCGCGAAAGCGGAAGTGGCTAGAACGATTGAAACGTATAAGTTTGCGGCTGAAGAAGCAAAAAGAATTCACGGTGAAACGATTCCTTTTGACGCAGCAGTTGGCGGCGTCGGAAGAATTGGTTACACGTTAAGAGAGCCGATTGGGGTCATTGGAGCGATCACGCCGTTTAACTTCCCGATGAACCTTGTTGCTCATAAAGTCGGGCCGGCTATAGCTGCCGGTAATTCTATTGTCTTGAAGCCAGCGTCGCAAACTCCTTTGTCCGCACTCTTTATCGCGGAAATTTTTGAAGAAGCAGGTCTTCCAGCGGGCGCTTTAAATGTAGTAACAGGTCCCGGCAGCACGGTTGGGGACGCGATTGTGGAAGACGACCGTGTAAGCATGGTCACATTCACAGGTAGCCCGGGCGTCGGCATAGGCATCCGAAACAAGGCATGCTTGAAGAAGACGACACTTGAACTCGGTTCAAACTCGGCATTAATTATCGACAAAGATATTGACATCGATCAAATTATTGACCGCTGCATCATGGGCGCGTTCTCTAACCAAGGGCAAGTTTGTATTTCCCTGCAGCGTGTGTATGCTCATGAAGATGTGTATGAAGAATTTGTTGCGAAGTTCACTGAAGCAGCGAAGAAACTGAAACTCGGCGACCCGCTTGATTCGGACACATATATTTCCGCTTTAATCTCTAAAGAGGAAGCTGAACGTGTACTAGGCTGGATCGAAGAAACCAAAAGCAGCGATGCAACGATAGCTGCGGGCGGCAAACTTCAAGATGGCGTTCTTGAGCCAACAATTATTACAGATGCGGACCATTCGTTAAAAGTTTCTTGTCAGGAAGCATTTGCACCGGTTGTCGTTGTAAACAAAGTGAGTTCAGTTGAAGAAGCGATTGAGCAAGTTAATGATTCTCGCTTCGGATTACAGGCCGGAATTTACACAAACAATGTGAAAAATGCTTTGTACGCTTCACAGGAATTGCATGTGGGCGGCGTAATTATTAATGACGTGCCGACCTATCGTGTCGACCAAATGCCATACGGCGGTGTGAAAGAGAGTGGGACAGGCCGTGAAGGAATAAAATACGCGGTGGAAGAAATGACTGAAATGAAATTGGTCGTTTGGAACCAAGGCTAAAAAACGAGGGAGATCATTGTGAAGCAATTTAAAATAGCAGTTATCGCCGGAGACGGTATTGGCCCTGAAGTCATTAATGAAGGGGTCAAAGTATTAAAAAAAGTGGCTGAACTTGATGCGGGTTTCCAATTTAATTTCACTTACTATCCATGGGGATGCGAATTTTATGCGAAAAATGGAAAAATGATGGATGATGATGGAATTGAACAGCTGAAAGATTTTGACGCGATTTATTTGGGAGCAGTCGGATTTCCCGGTGTCCCGGACCATATTTCACTGTGGGATTTGTTGTTAAAAATCCGAAAAAGTTTTGATCAGTATGTTAATATTCGGCCTGTGACGCTGTTAAAAGGGGCTCACTTGCCGCTTGTGGATGTGAAACGCGAAGACATCGATATGCTGTTCATTCGTGAAAACAGTGAAGGCGAATATTCAGGCGCAGGTGACTGGCTGTTTAAAGGGCAGGAACACGAAGTCGTTTTACAAAACGGTGTATTTTCCCGTAAAGGGACGGAGCGAATCATTCGTTACGCGTTTGAAACGGCGAAAAAAGAAGGAAGATCGCTGACGAGCATTTCTAAAGGAAACGCCCTTAATTACTCAATGGTTTTCTGGGACCAGGTATTTGAAGAAGTGAGCGCAGAATATCCTGAAGTCGAAACGGCTTCTTATCTCGTCGACGCAGCGGCGATGTTGATGATTAAAGATCCAAAACGCTTTGAAGTCGTTGTGACATCGAACTTGTTCGGCGATATTTTAACGGACTTGGGTGCGGCGATCGCTGGTGGGATAGGGCTCGCTGCCGGAGCGAATATTAATCCCGAAAGAGACTTTCCGTCTATGTTTGAGCCGATTCACGGATCAGCTCCTGATATTGCAGGACAGCAGATAGCCAATCCGCTTGCCGCTATTTGGTCCGCTAGCCAAATGCTCGACTTTTTCGGCTATGAAGCATACGGAAAACTAGTGTTGGATGCGATTGAACAACTTTTGGTGGAAGATGAAGTTTTGACACCTGATATGAATGGAACTTCTACTACGTCTGACGTAGGAAACCGTGTAGTAGACCTGATGAAATCTTTAGTTTTTTCTCAAAATGTGAAAAGCTGATAGACTGATAGATTCATCTGCTGTATTAGGTATTACATAAAAGGTCTCAATTGGTCTTTTATGTAATACCCATTTCATTTGTGTTTTCGAAAATTTAAAGCGTTTTCAAACATGATGCTAAACTCACTTGTTTTTATATTATCAATACTCTACTCTAATAGAATTCGAAGAAATCGAAATAAGCAGAGAATATAAGGTCTGAAAATTCATGCTAATTTTTCGTGAGGGGGAATTTCTGAGTGAAAGTTTTAATTTGGATCCTAGCAATAATTCCTATTATTGGTGCGTTTACAGTTGTAAACCGTATCGAGCCGTATATATTTGGGTTACCCTTCATTGTTTTTTGGGCGACTGCCTGGCTCGTTTTAACTTCATTATTTTTGTACATTATTAATATTCTAATAGATAGACAGGAGGGAATTAAATGAATAGTGCTATCTTCATTCTCATAGCTACTCTTCTTCTTGCTTTCTATTTAGGTGTCCGTGCCCGCAAAGGACAACAGCTCGAAGAATGGGCCGTAGGCGGCCGTAATTTTGGTTCTATCACCATGTTTGTGTTAATGGCTGGTGAAATTTTTACAACGTATGTGTTTCTGGGAGGAAGTGGCGGATCCTACCGAATGGGAGGCCCTATCATTTATATCTTCAACGCCTTCTGCTATATTGTGCCATTCTGGATTTTGCCTCCCATTTGGCGTTATGCCAAAAAGCATCGAGTGATTACTCAATCTGACTTTTTTGCTAAGAAGTATGATAGTAAACCACTCGGGTTATTAGTAGCAATTGTCGGGGTCGTTTCAATGATTCCTTATATCGTTTTACAGTTAAAAGGACTTAAAATCATTGTATCAGAGACTTCATATGGTGCGATTTCACCCAATTTAGCGGTGTGCATTGGGGTGGTTGCTGTCACGATATTTGTGACATTGTCTGGTATTCACGGTTCAGCCTCAACAGCCATTTTAAAAGACATTCTCCTTCTCGTTGTGATTCTATTTTTAGGTATTTATTTGCCGTATCACTACTATGGCGGAATAAAGCCGATGTTTGAAACATTGGATGCGGCAAAGCCGGAGTTTTTATTAATTCCTAAAGAAGGATACAGCATATCCTGGTATATTTCGACATGTTTAACGATTGGATTAGGGCAATATATGTGGCCGCAATGCTTTGGTGCAAGCTTATCATCTAAAAATGAAAGGACACTGCGCCAGAATGCTGCTATTTTGCCGCTTTACCAAATCATTTTAGTATTCATTTTATTCATTGGGTTCACAGCCCTTTTACAAATTCCAAATTTACAAGGAGCAGATACAGATTTAGCTCTCTTTAAAATCGCAAAAGCAACGTTCGATCCGTGGGTGGTCGGAGTCATAGGAGCCGCCGGTATCTTAACCGCACTTGTTCCGTGTTCGATGTTATTACTAACTGCCTCGACGATTTTATCGAAAAATATATATAAGGCAATCAAACCGAATACCACCGATGAGCAAATTGGACGATACACTCGTAGGTTTGTCCCTATTGTGGCACTAATCGCTTTATTTTTCACTTTTTTCGGTGGAAACAGTATTATTGCCTTGCTGATCATGGCTTACAGCTTTGTGCTGCAATTATTCCCTCCACTGCTTTGCAGCTTATGGAAGAAAAACCCTGTTACTAAAACAGGCGCATCTGCAGGTATTATAGCCGGTGTCATCATGGTCGCTTATGTAACCATAACCAGTTCAACTATGGGGACGTTCTTTCCGGAAGCACCTTCGTTTATAAAAGATCTTGATATCGGTATAGCGGCCCTTGTCGTTAACATTGTTTTCATGTTCGCGGTCAGTGCATTTACTAGAACATTAGTGAAAGTAGAGACAGAGATTGAGACAAAAGCGGTATAACTGTTATCGAACAACCAGCATTTATCCTAACGGGTTCACTTTATAGGTATAAACAAGATGCAAAAGGTTGAACAAGAAACGATAAAAAGTTTAGCTAAAAAAACCAAATCACTTATCTCCAACTAACCTACAAAGGATGTTTCTTTGTAGGTTTTTTATAAATGCAGGAATTTACAATACCAAAGCAAAATTCAAAGAAAGGACACCAGGCAACCTCAAATGCGGTTGCAGGACCATGTAATCTATGCGACCGTAGCATATAGCGGCTAGGATTCCGAACGAGCAAGAGTTAAAATAATGAGCAAAAAAAATAAGAGGGGCTTCGTCCTTTTTTGGATTGTGCCCGCTCTTTTAGCTATAAGACGTTAGCCATAATTTTTCAATAAAGAAGCCTCTTACTTTTAAGATGAAACTCAGCATTGATAGGGCTACCCTCTGGGGGCTAAAACGCCCCCATTATGCGCCTGTTCTAAGTTTTGATTTTACAGAATTTGATGGATTAAACAGATACTCTTTTACAGAATTTGTTTGATGTTTCGCTTTTGCTGCGAAAAAAGGATTCAAAATAATAATGGATAATAAGTTGGCTGATAATCCCCAAAACCCTTCATAAATACCAAATGAGCTGTTTGTTCCGTATACTGTAAATGTTGTTGCTAATCCCACGAGTAATCCAATAATTGTTGCCTGTTTCGTTTGGTTTTTCCAGAATAAGCTGACAACAATCGCTGGGAAAATTTGCACCATTCCTGAAACACCTAAGAGCTGCAAAGATACTAGTGCTGTAGGGAATAACAGTCCAAATAATAATGCAAGACCAATGACAACAAATACCATGGAGCGAGTGACGAGAGTTAATTTAGCGCCTTTTACGTTGGGATTGATTAAATCACGATAAATGTTGTTTGCAAATAAGTTGGAAGCACCGATGGCCATAATTGAGCATGGGATTAAAGATGCTAAGGCAATTGTTGAATAAGCTAACCCTTGTCCAATACCGCCGTATGAAACTTGGATTAGATTTAAAAAGGCAAAACGCGGATCGCTTCCAGCCGGCAACACATGGTAAGCCACAAAACCAAGGAAAATAACTAGGATTAAGACCACATTATATAACGGCAAGAACATGGCATTTTTTCGAACGGCATCCGCACTTTTCGCTGTGAATACTCCTGTTGCTCCATGAGCCCACATAAATAATGCCAAGGCAGAAACAAGTGATGCGGTCATGAACCATGGAATGCCTTTAGGGCCAGATGTAGGAATCGTCAGTAATTGCGGTGATTCCTTCACAAGTGTATCAATCATTGGGCTCCAGCCGCCAAAATGGATAATCGGAAGAGAAATCACAAGGAATAACATAATCGCCCATACGAGAACATCTTTAATGATGGCTGTATAGGTAGGGCCTTTGATTCCGCTAAAGAATGTAAAAAGTGCAACAAGAAGGAATGACGTAATGACGACTACCTTCACATTAATATAACCTGTTCCAGCGACTTGAAGCGTATCTTGAATCCCGGCTAACTGCAAATCAATATACGGGATGAGCATTAATACGCCTACAATAGCAATAATAGAAGAAAGAAGTTTACTGCCAAAACGCTCCCGCGCATAATCGGCCAGTGTGGTTAGCTTAAATTGATTCGCTACTTTCCAGAGTTTAGGAAGGTAAAAGTAAGAAACAAAATAGGCTAAAATACAGTAAGGAATCGCAAAGAATGCAAGACTTCCTGCTGCGTAGGATGTACTTGTAAGTCCTAAAAATGTATATGCTGTATATAAATCAGCGCCTACTAAAAACCAAACCAGTAATCCACCGAAGCGTCTACCGCCAACAGACCATTCCTCTACTGAGCTTCGCGATGATTTATTCCGCCCTGCGATAAATCCAATCAAAACAACGGTCAAGACTATGAATCCTGTGATTAACAAAGCTGTTAAATTTCCGTGCATTAGTCAAGACTCCTTTCTGATTTTTGAAGTTGATAGATCCCAAATGTGCATAAAGGAGTTAATACGATCCATAAAAAGAGCCAAAATTGAAGGAAGGGTAATCCTAAAATAATCGGGTCTATTCGATTTACGAATGGTAAAACGGCTAACTGAGAAATAAAAGGGAGTATAATTAATATAAATTTCATGAATTTTCTGCCCATTATAAGAACCTCCTGATGATCATAGTAGATTATTACTATAATGAATAGTAATATTATCTCCATAATAGTATTGTTAAATAATTTTACATGTACGTTATACTAACAATTTTTCCAAGTGATTACAAGTGAATTTTTTTGATTATTTATAAAATTCCAATTAACAAACTATTATTCTTTACTGGATTAATTTTGAATTATCTATTATTTAATAAAATCATAAAAATGAATATGATTCGGTTCCTTGGCCTGTTCAACCAGGGAATGCGTGAAGTAGTTGAAATGTTTTATTTAAATGAAGAGCCTGTTGTGCTGGATGGCCGGAAATATGAAGTGCATTTTGGTCCTGTTCCGCGGACTTCCTACAAAGAAGGGATAGCCCAGACCCTTGAGTTCATGTCCTCTCGCAGAACGTAAGGAAATGTTTTGATATTCGCTTGAAAAAAGCACCAGGCGGCGGCCCGGTGCTTCTTAGTGTTGATAAAATCAAGGAGACAGTCTCCTGGTTTTCGGCTACTATTTTTTAATCTTCAAGCTGGAATGTTTGGCCGAAATGGACTTTTCCGTTTTCATCGCGGATTTCCACACCTGCTTGATTTTTTGCCGGATCTACATGGAACACACCGAAGTTGAAGAAGTTTCCTTCCGCATACAAGCGTTCAGGGCCGAAGGTAGGATCCAATGTACCAGGATTGATTTTTACGGCTCCAATCGGACCGCTGATTAATTCGTGATAATCTGTCTTGCCGTCATGATTGGCATCATATTTGATGACTTCGGCAAAATGGACATCGGTTGTGACGAAATAAACGTTTTTGATTCCTTTTTCGATAATAAAATCAGAGATTTTTTTGAACTCGTTCTCGTATCCTGTTACGTCATTAGGGTTTACTTGATCTCCGTTTGCCCATCCATCCCTGGCAGTTGCTTTTCCAGTCGGAACGGAGATTGGCACGGAAGTCCCGACAAATTTAACCTTGGCATCTGATTCGAGAAGCTGCTGTTCCAGCCATTTTACTTGTTCTTCGCCGAGCATTGTTTTATCAGGTCCATCTGCCATGGTGTTTGGAGAGCGGTAGCCGCGGTTGTTAAGAATGATCATATCCATTGATTTACCCCAAGAGTACTTGTGATAAAGCTTGTTCGCTGAACTGCGTTCACTTGAAATGGGCCAATAATCCTTAAACGCACCCAACCCCGCTTGCGTCAACGGCTGGGAAGGACCTGAAAAGTCATTGGTCACTTCATGATCATCCCATATCGCAAACGTTCCTGTTTTCTGTAAAAGACTGCGTAATCCAGCATCCGTACGGTTCTCCTTATATTTCGCCCAGAAATCCTGAACGGTTTCAGAAGGAGGGTTAGGAACAGCCGGTGTCTTATTATCTGCATAGATGGTATCCCCACTGAACAGGAAGAAGTCTGGATTGATGGCTGACATCGCTTTGAAAGATTTATATGGCGGTATCTCTCCCTGGCCGCCAGTATCTCCGCCCCAAACGATTGACATTGGCTTTAAGCTGTTTTCCTCCGGTGCTGTTTTGAATGAACCATTTACGGTGTACTGGCTGGAAACTGCATGGGCCCGGTAATGATAAGTAGTATCAGGCTTTAATCCGTTAACCTCTACATTTACTGTATAATCATGCGCTACATCTGCAGGGCTCGTTTTGACGATTGTGTCGTGTTTAAAACTGCTATCGGTTGAAATTTCAAACTGAACTCTTGCCTCTACATTGGTGCGCGCCCATAAAATCGCTGATGAATCCGTTACATCTCCGCTTGCCACTCCATGTGAAATATACGGCTTTTCCAGTAAATCAACAAGCTGGTCCGTATTGTTTGTGAACTCTCCGTCCACACCAAGGGAAAGCAAGGAAACCATATCGTCCTCTGAATTCACTGTCCATGGATGCACTAGAAGCTGATTCTGATGAGCGGCTTCCATTAGTTTCGGTACAACAAGCTCCTTACTAGGACCTACGCCAGCGGCATAGTCAGCGATCCGTTTCATTTCCTGATATACATCCTTGCCCGTCAGCATACTTCCTGAATACAGTTGAATCAGCTTTACATTAGGGGCAAGCGTTTTTAATTTACGAAGGCTTTCTTCGCTAAATGATTCGAGAAATAGCATTTCGTCATCAAGTACATTGGTTTCTTTCAAGATTTCAATTACTTTCTCTTCCATCCCTGGATATACGTTCGGCGCTTTTGTTTCCATGTAAAGGCCAACTTTTCCGTTCCCATGTTTTTTAACAAATTCAATGGCTTCCTCGAGTGTCGGCACATGCTGTCCGATGTATTCTGTTTTCGCCATGTTTGGGTAAGTTTTATTAAACCACGAACCTGCATCCAGTCGGCTGATCTCTTCGAGAGTAAAATCCTTTACCCTCCAAGGTGCCCGGTCTGGATAAAGTTCCTTTGCATTGGTTGTTCTCCCCAGCGTTTCATCATGCATGGCAATCAACTGGCCATCTTTCGTCATTTGTAAATCGAATTCCACATAATCGGCTTTCATCGTCATTGCCTGCTTATAGGCTGCCAATGTATGTTCCGGACCGTACGCAGATGCCCCTCGATGGGCAATAACGGCTACATCAGAGGTAATTGGACGTAATGTAGATTGTCCATTATCAGTAGCTGCATTTTGAATAGGGTGGGCTAAAACGGCCAAAGGAGCTCCTGAAGTTACCGAAAGAGACAGCGTAGCTAATCCAGCAATCAAACTCTTTTTCATTTTCATTTCCAATCATCTCCTATAAGTTTATGTATATCGTATTTAAAAATATAGGAGAATTGTAAAGTCGCTATTGATAGAATGTTAATGTTTAGTAAAACGGACAAAAACAGTACCTTTTTCTTATAATAGACTTTTGAAAGTATATCTATTTTTCTGTGAAAAATTACCTATAATAGCTTATGCATCTAGCAAGGGATAGCCAATCGATTTTGACCACTGCAGAAGTGATAGAATTCAAAGGGGTCTGACCCCCACTACTTCAAGCGTTATTTGAAACAACGAACATTCCTGTTCGTACGCAGTAGTGGAATATTTCGCGAACTACAAAATAAGCATATATACATAAAGGAATGACACCCGATAGGCAGCCCATACCAAAATTCCTTCCATAACTTACCGGAATGGAGGATTTGATGGATTTAGTCCATTACCATCTTGGCAGGACTCCTTAGAGCAGTACTTAAAAGCATTAAAACTAGAGGTGAAGTAATGCTGAGGAAAAAGATTCTTGTAACAGATGGAGCCGGATTCATCGGTGGGAACTTTGTACAATATATGATCAACAAATACCCACATTATGATATTTACAATTTAGATGGATTAACCTATGCGGGCGATCTAACCAAGCACCGCGAGATCGAAAAACAGGAAAACTATCATTTTGTGAAAGCGGATATAGCTGATCGTGAAGCGATACTACCGCTTTTTGAAAAAGAAAAGTTTGATTATGTCGTCCATTTTGCGGCAGAAAGCCATGTCGATCGCTCGATTTCGGAACCAGAAATATTTGTTCGTACGAATGTGCTGGGTACTCAAGTGTTACTTGATGCCGCAAAACAAATGGAAGTCATCAAGTTTGTTCATGTCTCAACGGACGAGGTATACGGTGAGTTAGCGCTGGATACATCGACATTCTTTACAGAGGAGACCCTACTACAACCCAATAGTCCATACAGTGCGAGTAAAGCATCATCTGATTTCTTAGTGAGGGCCTATCACAAAACATTTGGACTGCCGGTGAATATTACTCGTTGTTCCAATAACTATGGTCCATTCCATTTTCCAGAGAAATTGATTCCCTTAACGATTTCTCGCGTTGTAAATAATCAGAAGGTACCTGTTTATGGTGACGGAAAGAATATCCGTGATTGGCTGCATGTACATGATCATTGTGCAGCACTAGATCTTGTTTTGCATGAGGGGGTTACTGGGGAAGTCTATAACATAGGTGGGCATAACGAGCGGACAAATTTAGAAGTGGTAAAAACGATTATTACCGCTTTAGGAAAATCGGAAGAGTTTATCGAGTTTGTCGCTGACCGTTT
The DNA here is from genome assembly GCF_018613105.1 of Bacillus sp. ISL-77. NCBI lineage: Bacteria > Bacillati > Bacillota > Bacilli > Caryophanales > Bacillaceae > Bacillus > Bacillus sp. ISL-77. The sequence continues at coordinate 56,043 of NZ_JAGGQY010000010.1, read as the reverse complement.
AGGCCACGATAAGCGCTATGCCATTGACCCTACGAAGTTGGAGACGTTAGGTTGGAAACCAATTTACACATTCGAAACGGGAATCGCGCAAACGATTGATTGGTATGTGGATAACAAGTGGTGGTGGGAGCAAATTATTAGTGGGGAATACCAGAACTACTTCAAGAAGAGGTATTCTATAAATCAATCATAGATTTTCATAGCCCCGTATTCACTATTTATGGATATGGGGCTTTTTACCACAGACCTTTAGTTGAATAACAAACCAATCATATTCAAAAAGGGTATTTACTTATGTAGATACTGTTAAGAATTCAGACTTATTTGCATATTTATTGATTTAACACACTATGTCCTTTATAAGAAAAAGGCTGCCGCAGCAACCTTTATTATTGAAATCTTGTACCCTTTAGCTGTGTACACTTTTGTGTAATAGAAAACAGTCTGTTCAAATTATCCAATTGTTAACTACTGCTTTCATCATCATGGTTATCCTCGCAAACAAACAAATCCCGGAAATTAAAAATAGCCATTCCATTAGGAGTATTTAAATTTCCCCCGTTAAACTTACCTACACGTTTAGGTTTTATAGGATTAGAAATGTCATAGATTTCGACCGTGTCGTCGCCCAAATTTGATACATAAAGAATGTTGTTTGTAATAGCTAATACAGAAGGACCGTTTAAATTTCCTCCATTAAACTCACCTACACGTATAGGAGCTTTTGGATTGGAAATATTATAGATTTCGAGTAAGCGTCAAACTGTTCCCACCTCGTTACAACGCGGGATCTATGCGATAATCTCCTCAAGAAACAATTACAAGAGGAGGTTTTTTTAATGCCCAAAACTGATCTAAGAAAGGAATGGGAACGGCGGATTGCCGTTTTTAGGGCTAGTGAACAGACCCAAGCTAATTGGTGTGCTGCCAATGATTTAAAAATTCACCAGTTTAAGTACTGGTTAAAGAGAATCGAGATTCCAAGTCAACTCAGACACCCAATGCCAAATGGGCATCCGTTACTATTGAAGAAGCAGCTCCAGAGGTATATGAACCATTACATGTCAAGGTTGGCCAAGCATCCATTGAAGTCAAACCCGGTTTTAATCCAACTCTTCTTGCAGATGTAGTAAGTACCCTAAATAATAAGTTATGGTAAGTGAAGCATCTATTGATCGTGTCTACCTCCACGAGGTAGCACAGATTTACGAAAATCCATAGATGGACTGGCTGTTCTTGTAAAAGAAGAGTTTGACCTGGATCCTTTTTCTACTAGTCTTTTTGTTTTCTGTAACCGGCAACGGGACAAGTTAAAAATTCTTCATTGGGATCACAATGGTTTTTGGCTTTATTATCGTCGGTTGGAACGTGGTAAATTCCATTGGCCATCAGACAATAGTTCTATACCTTTAAAAGTAACTCGTCGCGAATTACGTTGGTTACTCGATGGATTATCTTTAGAACAAAATCAAGCTCATCCTGAAGTTACCGCCAGAACAGTCCTTTAAGAAATTATATATTATAGAAGAAATCTGGCTATATTTGTCGTATAATAGACTTATGAAAAAGACAACTAAAACTCCAACCTCAAACCCTACAATTGAAGAACTTCAAAAGCGTTTAGAGCAGCTTGAAAAGCATAATGCTGAATTAGAGGCGAAGCTAAAGAAACAAACCGAATTAGAGGCCAAATTAAATTGGCTTGAAGAACAGCTTCGTCTCCATCAGCTAAAACGATTCGGTACTTCCAGTGAAAAAACGAATCCTGATCAGCTAGAGCTCACGCTCTTCAACGAAACAGAGGCGGAAGCCAATCCCGATCTACCAGAACCTACTCTGGAACGACTCCAATTGGTAATGGCTTCGTTTGCAAGTGTTGCATTTGGAACTGTAACTAGTGCTTGACTAAAAGTTCGAATTTTAGTACTTCTGAAATTAATATCTTCTACTATACCTTCCACGCTAGGTTAAGATCCAATCTCCAATAGAAAAAGTTTTTTCTGTTACAATCACGATTCCACCAATTAGATTTCCTACCGCTTCTTTTGCAGCTAAAGCAAATGCCAGGCCCCCTAACCCAAGACATGCCACCAATCCATTTACGTCATAATCAAATTCCTGACCAATAACACTTATACTGATGGCAATCATGATTACACGGATGGCTCTTGAAATAAACGGTATAAGAATTAAATCAATCTTATTGTTGATCTTTTGATTAACACTAATTAATATTCCCGAGGTAGGAGATGACAAATTAAAAAATCCCCATGTAATTAATACAATTACCATTGAACGCAAAAATTTTAATAATAACGCATTGTGTTGTTCTATAAAAGGGGAATAATCCATTGCTACATACAAACCTAGAATAATAAAGAGCCATCCTAAAGGACGTTCAAAACCTAAACATATTTGTGTAAAAAAATCAGTTGGTGTTTTCCTAGACAATTTTAATATCAACTGAAACACATACTTTGTAAATATGTTTCTAAAAAGTATAAATAAAAGCAATATCCCTATAGAAATTCCTAAATTTTTTAACATGTCATAGTCTATTCCAACCATTGAAAAAGCCATGACAAATGAATCAAAAGACATTCTAAAATACCTTCTCTCTTCTTACGATACTTTTTTAGCAATCACAATTGATAGAAAAATCGATGTTACGTGAAAAAATAAGACCCACGAGCACCCACTTGTCAAACCATTACATCCTCATATAATAACTTTTTAAACAAGATATTTGAATACAATAAAAGTCTTAGATTATAGAAACAAATCTACTTCCAAAAATGTGAGAGTGTGAAAAAGGAAGGGTAACCATCTAGGGAGGGTTGCTTTTTGTGACTCAACTTCAGATTTTTTCGTTATAATTCGACAGAAAGAGAGAAGGTTTTATTATTAATTTTTAATAATCTATATATCACACATCAGATTACTTAAATTATGTCGATTTATGTTTGTAAAAGTCGGAATTATTTGATTTTGTCTTATTACCTCGTCTGTTAAAATGAAAAACAGATTGCAAAACTTACAACATGAAAGGAGCTTAAATTTAATGCAAAGTCTATTAGATACATTAAAGTTGGAAGACACTTTTAACATAAATGAAGAAGATGAGTTAGAATCTGAAGAGTTATATTACAAGTTATGGGGGAGATGATCGTTTATAACTCACATAAAAACATATATCCTTTACATGGAGGCAACTATGACTAAAAAACAATGTATAGCCATGCTATTAGCTGGGGGAAGAGGTACTCGATTAAAAGAATTGACCCAATACATAGCAAAGCCTGCTGTTCCATTTGGCGGGAAATACCGAATCATTGATTTTACATTAAGCAATTGTAGTAATTCTGGTATTGATACGGTTGGTGTTTTGACACAGTACCAGCCTCACACTCTTCAAAATTACATTGGTGATGGCAAGCACTGGGAGTTAAACCGAAAAAATGGAGGAGTTACTATTCTTCCACCTTATCAATGTGAGTTGGGTGAAAGATGGTATGAAGGCACCGCACATGCTATTTATCAAAACCTAAGATATATTGAAAATTATAATCCAGAGAATGTTCTCATAATTTCCGGAGATCACATTTATAAGATGGATTACAGCAAAATGCTAGAGGAGCATATAGAAACGTCAGCTGACGCCTCCATTTCTGTTATAAACGTACCATGGAATGAAGCGAACAGATTTGGCATTATGAATATTAATCCTGAATCAAAAGAAATATTAGATTTTGAAGAAAAACCAGAACATCCTAAATCAAACCTCGCCTCTATGGGCATTTACATTTTTAAATGGGAACTGTTAAAGAAATATTTAGAAAAAGAAGAAAAAAACCCATTCTCGTCTAAGGATTTTGGGAAGGACATTATCCCTTCGATGATAAATGATAATCGCAAATTACAGGCCTATTGTTTCAAAGGTTATTGGAAGGACGTCGGAACCATTCATAGTCTCTGGGAAGCAAATATGGATTTACTTTCCTTTAAAAGCAATCCAATCTTACAAAATGAAGACTGGTCTATTTATACTCATGAAACTTCCCGGCCGCCATTATATTTGGACGGAAAGGCTAGCACACACCAATCTTTAGTAAGTGAAGGCTGTAAGGTGTTTGGAAGGGTAGAAAATTCCGTTCTTTTTTATGGAGTGACCGTGGGTAAGGGCGCTGTGATTAAAGATTCCGTTATTTTACCGGGTACCATTATCGGAGAAAATGCCGTGATTAACCGAGCTGTTGTTGGCAGTGGAACGGTCATTGAAGCTAATGTTAAAGTGGGAGATGCACAGCCGTTTAGTGAAATTACCTTAATTGGGGATCACCAGACTATTCAAAAAGATATTAATGAAACAATTAAGGAAAAAGCTGTTTAGATAATAATTTTTAACATATAAACATAGGGCATTACTTTTACAAATTGATATTAAACGAACACGAACTGAATTGTTAGTTGATATAAAAAATTTAGGAAACAGAATTGAAATGGGAAGGTTTCCTACAACGGCATTTCGATGATTGTCAGAAAGAAATTAGATAAATAACAAAAGCGATGAGGTAATCTCTCATCGCTTTTACTAGTTCACTATCACATGGTTTTAGTTTTAGATCAGTATTTTGTACATAGAAGCAGAACCATAGAATTGAAAGACGGAAATCCATTGAATGAAGTAAGGATGTTGTGCTAGTCAATCATGTTGCACGATAATAAAATGACCAAGGAAACAAAATCATGAAGTATGATCCGACTACCTGAATAAACCTGCTCGTTTCGCAAATAAACGTGCTCAATTTAGAAATATAGCTAGCTTTATGATCCAGAAGCAGTGAAATTAGTCCCGTTGGAGCAGTTTATCAGCGGATTTTTGGAGGATTTCAGCGAATTGGACCATTTTATCAGCGAAAATCAAACATTTATCAGCGAATCTAGCGTTTTATCAGCGAATCCATTTTTTTGCAAAAAAAGCTGTTTGTTACGAAGATAGCAGAAATTCAATATAAAAAAGGTGAGTTTAATAGACTCCCAAATTCTGTTTTTGTTTCCTACCCCCATAAGATATTTTGGCTTGTTCGTATTCTATTAGTATGAACACACAAAAAAACACGAGGGGTATAAAATGATTAAAATAACCAAGGGAGCCCTTGCCATGGTATTAGCGGGATCTGTTACGTTTTCTGTCGCCAATGCTTTGTTAGGCGATCAACCTTTAAAACGATTAACAAAAGAAATGGCTTTACCTATATCGGCAGACCGAAAAAAAGCGGATGTAATCAACCCAGCAGAAAAAAAGGACAAACCTCAAACGCCAGCAGCGAATGTGAAGGACCATGATATTGCTGCTATCCGAGACTCTTTAAAAAATAGGAATACCAATGATACGGCAGTAACAGCCGTTCAACAAAATAGGGGAAAATCCAGCGATCGAACGACAACCAATCCTGCTAATCCGAGCGAGACAAAAACTACAACGCCTGTTGCAACATCAATACCTGTAAAAAGCACAAAAGCACCAACAACAACGAGAAAACCCACGACTACGAGAACTGCTGCAACAAGGTCAACCACAAAGCCTGCTGCACCAACAGCACCTGCGACAAGAGTCAAAGCACCACCAACAACGACAACACCTACGGCGACGAAAACTAGTACAACCACAACGAAAACTAATACGACAACTAGTGCAACCACAACAAAAACCAACCGAGGACAACAAGTTTCTCAAGCAGCAAAAGAAAAGGCCGCGAGCCGAAGCGATAAAAAGGAAAACAACGGAAAGAAAATGTAATTCTTTCAAAAAGGATCACCAAATGCTGATAACGGGTTCCGTTGCTTATCGCAAAACGTGAATTTGTAGCTGCAAATGTATAGTAAAATGTATATGAATTTGCACCGCATTTTGCGGTGCTTTTTGATTATAAAAATAAATAACTCAGTCCAATTTGAACTGAGCTGCTTCAATATTTTATTTCAAAGCTACTTCTACTAACGCACCCTTTAGTTGAATAAGCTCGTTTAAATTTGAAAGGATTGAACCAAACATTCTTCATTATCAACAATTTTCTTCTCTTCTTCAAAGACTATTTCTAGCTCGCGATAAATTTTTCTCCTGAATTTTTTCAACATAAAAATATCATTAATACTGAAATCATAGTCTTTATTTAAAAAAGGTCTTTCTAAGAGCAGTAAAAAACCTACAATTGCCTTATCTTTTTTAAGAAAATATGGTGTTAACCCATCTCTCTCCCAGATTAATTCAAATGAGTCAAACTCAAAAGAACCACTTGTTGATATGTCTAAACCATCGGTAAATTCAGAAAGGTCGTGTAAATAAAGGGAATATAAGTTGAGGAGAATATGCTTTTCATCTTTAGATATTAATTTTAATGAAACAGTCATTTTTATTCCTCATTTTCAATTAAATAACTTCTCTTACTGTGTTAATTTCTACATAGACTTGAATTTACCTTTTTATAACTATCCTGACCGTTAGTACAATACGAAAAAAGCCTTAATCCTTATCGGATCAACGCACCCGATAGCTCAATAGCAAATAAATTACAACTCGCTATTTCTCCCAAAGCTCGACCAGTCGACCTTCAGGATCTTCAATCCAAATAAACTTTCCAAACTCACTAACCTCTTTTTCCTTAACAAGAGGTACACCAATTTGTTCAAGATGCTTAATAGTCTCGTTTAGATTATGTACTTGAAAATTTAACATCACTTGTTGTTCTGTTGGAAAATAACTGTCATTCTCGGCAAAGAAAGAAAAGATAGTCTCATTTCCTAATTGGGGTTTAATCACAGTCCCATTCCAATTTTCTATTTCAATCTTCAACACTTCACTGTACCATTTTTTTATAACATCAAGATTCTTAGTTCTCCAAAATATTCCACCGAAACCTTTTATCATCGTAACTAACTCCTGTCTTTCTTTAAATTTTTAGTTTTTCGATTACATTAGATATTCGAGATTTAATGTTAAGTTCCTTCTTCAACTATACTGCTCCGTTAGCCATCCATGTAGCACAAAATCAGTGCTGCACCACAGAGAATGAAAATGGTAAGGAAGTGTCAATCCTGTTACAGACCTTAATCCAGTCAACCCTAATCGTATCTAATTGTTAATATAGTTAATGACCTGATAAATTTCTTAGCTGAATCAGATAAACCCGGCTTGGCGTTTGTAAGTAATTCAAAAAGAAGTTATTTTCTCTATAGGTTATATCTATAAATCCATTTAAATGTAATGCTGGGTCAAAATCTGGTTCTGTTAGCCAACTTCTTAGTTTTGGCGAGTCTTCTATATGAAAATTAATCTTAAACATTTATTAACCCCTTTTCAGAACTTCGTATACTTATTTGAACTACTTCTTTTTGTAATTATTATCCCTTCTTCAATTAACCTGCCTTATGAATAGTCCTTTAGTTACAAGTTTTGCATAAATTTTTTTTAAGGGCTTTTTTATAAAATATCCCTATGTAATAAAAGAGTCGTTTATTGAAATTGAATTCACCGATAGGGTCAGCATCGCAATGAAAATGATGTTTAAACAATTCAACAATGAAAAAAGGTATCGCTTCCGTTTTGTGGCAGGGGAACTCGCACTTTCGTATAATGAAAATAGATTGAATGCAGATCAAAAAATAAGATGGTGAAGCTGGTATGAGAATAAATTTATCTGAGAAACAAATCGCGGAAATAAAACGATTAGTTCAAAAAGAACTTTTGATAAAAGGGATCGAACCAACAGATGAATATCTATTTATCCACTGTTTTTCGAAAATACAGAAAGAAACCGTCTATTATCATCTGTTTAAAGAAAATGATACGTTGATAATCCGCTGCTATGCACGAGTGTTTAACAACTTAGCTATGAGCGTGATGATCAGAAGCACAGCAAAAAATGTATTTGAATATCTGGTAAACCAAACTGGATTACAAAACACAATCTATATAGAAAACGGTATAGAATTTAAATTTTAAAAAAGAAGGACCCTAAAGTTAAATATATATAAGGACAATTAAATTCCGATAGATAAAGCCTGTATCATTGATTACCAAGTAAACATTGATACAGGCTGTTTTTTTAGAACTTCATATTGAACTAACGCACCCCGTTACTTGAATAAGGGATTGTTTTAGTTTGGTGGTTTTGTGCTAAATAAAAAAGAGACCTCTTTTTCGAGGCCTCAACAACACTAAACTGTAACCATCGGAGCAAAAAGTGAATTCAATTTGGTCTTTACTTCATCCAACATTCCTTTTCGTGTTGCATCATCCACTTGAGGAACACTTCCGAAAAGTACATGACCAACACTTTCAATACCACAGAATTCAAAAATACCGGTGGTGGAAGTTTTCTTCAAGCTTTCTGTCATTCCTATGGAATCGTATATTTCTTTTGGGGTTCCATAAGTATTGATTATCAATCCCTTTTTCCCAGATAAAAGTTTATTAATGGTGCCATCTTCAGCATATTCGTAGGCAAATCCATAAGAATAAACCCTGTCAACATATCCTTTTAAAATGGCAGGTAGACCTGTCCACCATATCGGATAAATGAATGTAATCACATCGGCTTTAGTGATAAATTCCTGTTCGGTTTTTATATCTGGAGGCACTTCACCTTTACCTTCAAATCTTAAAACAGGTTCAAAATTTAATGCATATAAGTCCCTTACGGAAACTTCATGTCCATTTTCTTTTAAGGTATTTACTGTAGTTTCTAAAATGGCATGGTTATAGCTGTTAGGGTTTGGATGTGCATACACGATTAGATGATTCATTATAGTCCCTCCATTTTTTTTTATGTGGAACATATTTAAATTACCCTTTAGTACCTTTAATCATCAAAGGTAACTAAACCCATTACAATTAGCATGCTTTAGCTCTGCCACTATTTTTAATTTGTTTGTTGAAAGACTCTAAGGTATTCATTGTAATCGGCTTCACTAAATACATTAAAAATGATTTTATCCCGGCTCACCTGCGGAAGGGTGGCTGTTAGGCGGCGAGGCAGTGAAGTTCGGTAAGCGAGCCCTTCCTGCTTCTCAATAAAAAAGAGCTCAGATTGCATCTGAAAGCCCTTCTTAAACTAAACTGACCATTAGCGCTCAATAAGAAAAAGGCTCCCGCAGCAACCTAACCTTCTTGAGTTAAAGCACCCGTTAGCTCAATAAGGAATATTGTTTAACAAATCATAGAAAAAATCTAACCTTTTAGAAGGGTTACACCTTGTCCAAAAAAGACCGGTCTAAATGTTAGAACGGTCTTTCCTTATATATTCAAATATTAACTACTCTCGTCAACATGATGGTGATGATGGTCGCTGCTCTCTTCCTGGTCATGCTGGTAAGCTAGTGTACCGGGGTTTGTATTGCCAAATGTTAGATACCACGGCATCCCTAACGGTCCACCCGCTGAAGCCGGTGGCACGAACACATCGAACGTCTTATGATGATGGAGGTTGTATCGCCGCACCGAACCTGTGTCGGGACCGTCACCATTAATTGGCACTAAACTGCCCCTTTAGTTTAACAAGAGCTTTCTCATTTGTTGCACATTTTCTTCGAAGTGCGACATAACTTGCAGATATTGTTGAACTTTTTGTTTTTTATTTTGTTCAATATAGTGAACGTTTGTAGTACAATTGTTTCATATTATTAACAATTTTTAGAAAAAGGCAAACCATTTGAAAAATTGGGACGCAGCTACAGGTCTAAGGTTATAAACAGCAATGACGGCTGCGTTGCCTAAAATAGTACATATTTTAGGAGGGTAATATGTTGACTACTGCAATTGCTTGTGAAAAAGAACTAGACAAAGAATGGATTGACCTCATTATTAAGGCTCGTAATTTAGGAATTTCTGTTGATGAAATTAAAGAATTTCTAAAAAAATCATCTTGACCCCTATTTGGTCTATTTTTTTATTTACTTCGCACTTTGGGTCAAATACGACATTCATAACCAGCCCTTGTTCCACTAAACTGCCCCGTTACTTTAAGTGCAACTTTTCACAATTTATATTTTCATTTTCACATAAATATCCAATAACTCTTCAGTAAATCAACTCACGTTCACTTAAATGTTCTAATAAATTCAATCAAAATGTATATTACAAATTTGAGCACTAATTCTATAAAAAGCTTGATATATCAATAAAAATGACTATCAAATTAATATACATTTTGATAGTCATTTTGGGTAACATTTTTAATGTTTGCGATAGGGAACGAACCCGTTAAAATGCTGGTGATCCTTTTTTTAGAAACAATAAATGATATAGCATTAAAATTTATGAATTGTCTAGCTCCAGCTCCCAGCGGCTAGTGTACTTCGCTCTTCTTCCTACGATAAGTCAACATCGAATCGCTGGCGCTCTTCGTGTTTCCTTTTTCTCAGTCGAAGCGCTCCACAAGGAAGGCTTAGGCAGCATAAACATCGCACAAAGGAAAAGCGATAGCTTTTTCGAGGAGTCCATACGCCGCTAAACGGGCTCTTCCGCTTTTCTATATAAAAAAGGTCTTCCCCGAATGGGAAAGACCTGTGCGAAGTTTCCATTACATATTTTCCTTAACCTTCACCATCGAGGTTTCCTGTGTTACATTACCTTTGCGTTTTAGTTTACCCCAGCCAACGGTTACTCCTTTTATTGCCGAGAAGATCGATTTTATCACCACATAGGTCATCAGCTGCTTGTACAAGATTCGTTGCAGGAACAATGAGACTAGGGGTTTGGGACTTTCTTTCTCCAAGCGAAACGCATAGAGAGAAGTACAGAAATCCAGCAAGTAAAAAAGAATAAATCCAATCGCTGCTCTTTCAGGGTGCGGGTTAAACAGAGCTAAAATAAACAAGATATCTGCAATAGGCGATATGGTTTGATAAATATATTGGAAAAGCCACATATTTGGTAGAGCGATAAATCCTAATGAGTTATGTTTTTTATTGAATAAAGCCTCCCGATGTTTCCATAAGCATTGTAACGTACCGTAAACCCATCGGTAACGCTGTTTTGCCAGACTTTTAATATCTTCCGGCACTTCTGTAAAGGCATAGGCCTTTTCTTCAAATTCAATCCTTTTCCCCTGGCGTAAAAGGGTAAGTGTGATATCGGTATCCTCTGCCAGTGTATCCTCTTGAAAGTATCCAGCTTCTTCTACCGCCGTCTTTCTCCATGCACCGATGGCACCTGGTACAACCGTAATGCAATTGAGTGCTGCAAAAGCCCTTCTCTCTAGGTTAAAGCCTGTCACATATTCGATATGCTGCCAGTTTGTAAGAAGGTTCCCCTTATTGCCGACCTTTACATTCCCTGAAACCGCAGCAACATGTTCATTTTTAAAATGGTTAACAAGCAATGAAATGGCATTTTCCGCGATGAGTGTATCTGCATCAAGAGCCACCACGATTTCCCCGTTTGCCTCTTTAAAACCAAGATTAACAGCAGAAGATTTTCCTCCATTGGTTTTTTTAATTAATCTGACTAAGGATGAGTTTGCATAAGTTTCTTGAACGACAACAGCCGTATCATCCTTTGATCCGTCATCGATAATCAGTATCTCAAAAGCAGGGTAGTCGCTCGATAAAATAGAATCTACTGTTTTACAAATTACTTTTTCCTCGTTATAGGCGGCAATCACGACGCTGACAAAAGGGGTGAAGCTAGGATCGATCACGGTCTCTTTATACCTTTTTACTTGCTTCCTTGAAAGGAAAACGAAGATAGCCAGTCGTAAGATTCCTAACAGGATCGCTGAGTAGAACAGGAAGCTTAATCCTAAGTGCCAGCCTTGTAACACCATGAATACAGCCTTGTCATAGACCAAATAAGGGCTGTCCTTAACAGGGGGCATTATCTGACTATTACTTTTTCCAGTTAGATCAGCGATGGTGGTAAAAGTGTAGCCGCGCTGTTTGAGTTCTTTAATTATAATAGGCAAGGCTTTTACCGTGTTGGAGCGGTCACCGCCAGCATCGTGCATCAAAATCACATTTCCTTCTGGAAGCTGATCCAACACCCGCTTCACAATCTCATGACTAGAAAGTCTTTGCCAATCATCTGAGTCAATTAATTCACCGACCATGGTATACCCCATATCCTGTGCTCGAACTATTGGCTCCAGCTCGTTCCTTGTGCTCGGTTCCGCATTGGCCACAAACGGCGGACGGAAAAGAGTCATCGAATGACCGGTAATTTCTTGAAATAATCGCTGATTTGCATTTAGCTCCATTTTCGTTTGAAATGGTGTGATCGATGCAACATCCGGATGGGTAAAGGTATGGTTACCAATTTCGTGCCCTTCTTTATACATCTTGTTAACCAGTTCTGGATGCTGCAGCGCGTTCTCTCCAATGATAAAGAAGCTCCCTTTTATATGATTCTTGTCCAAAATGTCCAATATTTGTGGTGTATAGGTTGGATCTGGACCGTCATCAAAGGAAAGGACGACTTCCTTATGTTTCGGTTTGCCATACCGTACTATCTCAGAAGGCTTTGGTAATATAGTATAGGTTTCGGTTTGTATCAACCCATGTGAATCCAATTGAATCGTTCTTTTTCCTTTTTCTGATTGAGAGGCAACTTTTAAAATCTCTCCAGCACCTGTATAGTGAACAGGCTTAGGGTTGACCATGGTTTTGAGAGCATTTGATGGATCGTTTATTTCTTTTGGTTTATTCATGTAATTCCAGATCGAAGGATCTTCAGAACCGAGCCGCCAAACCGCTATTCCTTTTGAACCGCGATTCATCGCTAACTTCATTTGATTATAAAATGTAGCCGCATCTAAAAACCAAACAACATGGTTTTTCCCGTTTCGTTTGTAGCGTACATAAGGGTTGCCTATTTGTTTATTCCATTGGATTTGGAGGTTAGTTTCAATTCCTAAATCCATGGTATCGCCGAACGTCATCGTATCTGCGGGCTGATGGGAGTTTTCTTCCCAGTCGTAGCCGAAGCTTCCCAAACTCACAATCAATTTTTCAGAAGGAATATGGAGCTGGTTTAAGTTCTCTTTTACCCAATCAGATGGAGCCACAGGTCCAGGTTTACTCATCGAGTGGTGCTGGTCATAGAGCATGACAATCATCCGGTCAACATTCGTTGCTAAAGAAGTATAGTTAAAACTGTTGTTATTCGGCGGAACATCCAGTGTGACCATGAGACCATGTGGATGAAAGGCCTCATACACTTTATCGATAAAATGAGTGAAATCATCTTTGTCCTTTGGATTGATATTTTCAAAGTCTATATTGATTCCGTCAAAGTCATTTGTTCTCACATATTCCAACATCTTTTTAATAAAAAGATCTTCAGCACCGGGAGTAATAAATAAGTGGTGAAGAGTTTCGCCATCCCATTTATTATTACTAAAATTATTCACTAATGGGAGAATCTTTATATTATGGGCTTTGGCCTCTGCAATAATGGACTTGTCCGTGCTGGTTTTTAGGGTAAGGCCAGGAGTAAGCTGCATCCACCCCGGTACTAATGTTGTAATCGAATCGCTATTCTTTTTAAAAGAAGTATGGCTGTTTTTGTCCCAATCGACGTAAAAACCATACACTTCTTGTTTTTTGTTCGATTGCCCCGTATTTTTTTGCATAAGAGGGGATGGATTCGTTTTTTGAAACTGAGTGGCAAGCTGTTCTGCACTGAAACTTTTATTAATCGGCTCGATTCCGCTCTTTGCTGCGCTTTTATTCAATTGTAGTTCAGGAAATTCAGGGTTCGTATTAAGACTTTCAATAAAAATAGTCGATACTAAAATAATTAAAACCGTAAAGCCTGCACTCATTCGTTTGATAATGGACCAGCGTCTTTTGGCTGGATCAAGAAAAACATGTTCTTGATTTCTCTCCCTCTTTTTCAGCCCTAAATTGTAAAACCAATGGAAAATAAAGTAGCAGACAAGACCAATCAAGCCTCCTAGGACCCCTGAGACAAAAGTTTGTGAAAGCTGTATTTTAGACTTCAGGGTAGAAAATAACCAGTAATCCTCCAATAAACGCATATCCAGGAAGGGTAAATGATTCATCTTTGGTATAAAAAGTGGAATCAACGTTCCAAGAAATAAGGAAATGATATTAAGACGCAACAAAAGTGAAAGAACAAGCAATAATGGAATTCTAAAAATATCTAAAGGGAAAAACCCCATGAAAAAACCAAGTGTACTTGCAACCGCTCCTGCATTTCCTGTGACAGGTGCAAATAATGATCTAACAATCCACCTAAAAACACGATTCACTTTGACTCCTCCTATAGGTGTAGTGTTGAAAAATGTATCATTCTATTGTAATAGATTGATTTTATACTGTTGAATTTGTAAAAAATGTTAACTGAAAGTTATCCTACAATCTCGCGGGCAGATTTTTCGACAAAAAATGACCATCTCCAAAAATTTAGATAATCATTTAAAGATTTTGGGGGTAGGCGGATAAAGTTTTTTTAATTTTAAATGGCAATTGAGGAGGATTTTGTGTAAATGTAAAAACCTCATTTAGATATGTTGCGGAGAACGTATCATTAATAGGTGCAGTTTTTTCATTAATTTCCCTGAACCATTTCATTTAAAAGTTAAAGCTTGAATCCAGGTCCCATTCGGACAGGGCGAGGCTAAAAACGAGGTTTTTATGTTGTAAAGAAAAGCTGAAATATACTAAGCCATTGAATTGGCTATATATATTTCAGCTTAAATTAATTAAGAAATTATTATATTTTTTTTCTGATTTTTTTGAGTTTATCAGATTTTTTCATCCTTTTGAAAGCATCTGTTGGGACATATATAAGTCTTCAACTTTCTCTTGAACATCATCAAAGTTTTCATGTAACGACTTAATCATGAGCTCTCGATCTTTTGCTTTGATCGCATCAATATACAGTTGATGATTATTGATGATCCGTGTAAAGTCTTCATACTTTTCTTTAAAACGACTGCGCATGGATAGAACAATCAAGCTTTCCATCACAGGCTTTAAATTTTCCCAGATCATCAGGATGTAGGAATGATTGATTGACCGAATAATTGTTTCGTGGAATAGGACATCCTGATAGGAAAACTCATCAGCATCTCGGTATTTTATGGCAATTTTCATCATTTCTAGTATTTTATTAAGTTCCATTACTAATTCATTCGTGTCCATCCTTACTAGCCGTTCAAACACAAACGTTTCAATGAGTAAACGTACATCATAAATTTCTGCATATTCTTTTTCTGTTAAACCTATGACAACCGCACCCATTCTTTCTAATCGGATGATATTTTCAGATGCAAGTATTCTTAACGCTTCACGAATGGGTGAGCGGCTCACACCAAAATCGGCAGCTAATTTATTTTCAGATAGGATAGCACCGCTTACAATCATGCCCGAAATAATACGCATTCTAAGCTCGGATGTTACACGATCACCAGCTGAAGCTTTTGAAAGCCATTTTTCAGGATAAAGAAATTCCTTTGATTCAGCCATAAATTCACCTTCTCTTAAGGAGTATACTTGTATACAAGCATTATAATATAACATTTTATTAATGCAAGCGCTTTTTTTCGGTGACACAGGCACCGCCCGATATTTGTCGAAAGTAATTGGTGTTCAGATTGGCAAGACAATAAGGAAGGGGATCTATCGTTCTATTTACTTAATTTAATGAAGGTTAGTAAATATATTACTAAATATTTTGGAGGAGAAATAAATCAATATTAAGGTTTTTATAGTATGTTCTACTAAAGAGGTTATTAGAATAGGGGTATTTTAGAAAAAATTATCAGAAAAAATAAAATATTTACTTGTAAGCACTTTCAAAAGATGCTATTCTTTCGTTATATTCAGTAAATAATTTTGTAACTTTAAGGCAAATTTTTATTGAGGTTACCAAATGAAAGGTAAAGAGGGTTAACAGATGGCTACAATTAAGGATATCGCAGACAAATCTCAAGTATCTGCATCTACCGTTTCAAGGGTTTTAAATAACGATGATACGATTTCTGTTCAGCCAGAAACTAGAGAACGTATTCTCCAGGTTGCGAAAGAGCTTGGATATCAGACGATTGTGGAAAGACGAATGAAGCAAAAACAACAAGCTTTAGGAAAAGAATTAAGTGTTGGGATTATGCTTTGCCAATCGCTGGATGAAGAGATCAGTGATCCATATTTTTTATCCATCCGCCAAGGTATTGAACTAGAGCTTGCAAGATATGGAATCAATACGGCCACGTTTCGATTACATGAAACAGAGGCTAATCAAATGATTGATGGACTTGATGGATTGATTGTCGTCGGGAGAATTAAAGAGACGGCGTTAAAGGCCATCAGCAAGGTGGAAAATGTTGTTTATATCAATCACTCGCCAAACGAGGACCTTTATGATGCGGTCATTATTGATTTTGAAAGAGCAACAGAAAAGGTTTTACAGTACCTTTTAGATACTGGCTGCAAAAGCATTGGCTATATCGGGGGGATTGAGAAGGAGCATATCAAAAATAAGAAATTCATTTCGGAAGATAAACGTCAAACCACTTTTGAGCGAATCATGAAAGAACAAAAGTTGTACGATTCCGAGAGTGTATATATTGGTGAGTATTCAATGGCCCAGGGTTACGAATTAATGAAACAGGCGATTAGTGCTGGGAAACTTCCGGAGGCTTTTTTCATTGCCAGTGATCCGTTGGCGATTGGTGCCTTAAGAGCTTTACAGGAAGCTAAAATCAAGGTTCCTGATGATGTAGCTATCATCGGATTTGACGATATTGAAGCAGCGAAATTTGCAAGTACACCTTTGACGACAATCAGAGTGCATACCAGGGAGATGGGGAGAATTGGGGTAAAACTTTTACTAGAGCGTCTTAATGGCAGGGAGCTTCCATTAACCGTGAAAGTGCCGACAGAATTAGTGGTCAGGGAAAGCTGCAAAAAGAAGTAGTTGATAGACTTATAGTCTTTTAGGAGGTGGTTTTTGGAAGAGGGGATTATGGATTTCTCACATATTAATAGGCCTCCTGGCATAGCAAATAAGCTAGTGCCAGGTTTGAAAAAGTGACTGCAATCACTTCAACAAGGGCCATAAACAGTTAACTCCATCTTCGAAAGGGAGCTACTTTCTATTATATAGATGCTCCCAACTACTATCAAGAGAACGAACTCACTTATTGGGTAAAAGTACCCAGTGTTATTCCAAAAATACTGAGGGGGCGTTTTGATGAAAAAGCTTTTAAAAACAGTGGCCATTGCTGCCGCATTGACGACGATTGTAACAGGATGTAATAAAGCTGCTGGCAGTAAGGAAGCAAAAGATGGCAAGACGGTAATAACCTTGTATTCAACTGTAACCAATGAAGCAGATAAGATCACACTTCAAAATGTTGTTGAAAAGTATGAAAAAGAAAATCCGGATATTGATATTAAGGAAAATTATCCTGCAGATGGTTATGAAGGAATGCTGCGGGTCAAAATGGCGGCCAATGATATGCCGGACTTATTTGATACTCACGGATGGGCGATTCACCGTTACGGGGAATATGTTGAAGATTTAAAAGATATGGACTGGGTTAAGGATCTTGATCCGGCGCTGGAACAGATATTAAAGGACGAATCCGGAAAAGTCTACGCCTATCCTCTTAATCAGGCGAAGGACGGACTTACATATAACGCATCACTTCTAGAGGAATATGGAATTGAGCCGCCGGCTACGTTCGATGAATTCATGACAGCTCTCGAAACCATTAAGAAAAAAGGAAAAGGAGAAGTAACACCGCTTTGGTTCGCTGGTTCCGATAAGTCAGCGTTCGGCCAATATTTTGATCAGTTTGCGACACCATTATTAGTTACAGGTGATAAAAATTTCCAAAAGGAACTGGTAAACGGAACGTTTGACTGGTCCAACTATACGTTTTTACCAGAAAAACTGAAGGAAATGCATGACAAGAAGCTCCTTAATGAGGATGTCTTGACCGCTCAAAATCATCAGATGGTTGACTTAATGGCACAGAGTAAAATTGGGTTTATTGTTGGCGGGGGAATGCTTGGTCCTTCAGTTGAGGAACTGAACCCGAGCGTTAAGCTTGGGGTGATTCCAATGCCTGTCATCCATGAAGGGGATGAGCCGAGCTGGATTGGCGGCGAGCGTCATACGTTAGCGGTTTGGAAGAATTCGAAAGTGAAAGAAGAAGCGAAAAAGTTTCTCGAATATATCTCACAGCCGGAGATTGTGAAAGAAATCGCCGAGGGTACCTCACTCCCAGCTGGTCTGACTAATACCGAATCGAAAAACTATTACTCTGAATACTACGAAAAGTATAAGGATGTAAAAGTTGAGCCTTACTTTGACCGCGTTTACTTGCCAAGCGGAATGTGGGATCCAATGGGTGCAACCGGTCAGGAATTGCTATCTGGGACGATGAAACCTGAAGAAGTTTCGGAAAAAATGGGTAAGGAATATAAAAGATTGCTAGACCAGAAGAAATAGTTTAGCGATAGGAGGGAGGACATATTCTGCCCTCCTCCCAAACTAACATTCTAGGAGTTGGTGACTTTGATAGGAGTGGAAGCTAGAAAGCAGTCGATTGCTGACTCATCTGTAGAAGTGAAAAGGAAACGTAAAAAGCAGCAGGAATCCTCGCTTTGGTGGATGTATCTTCCAGCTCTCGCTGCCGTCTGTTTTTTTATCCTTTATCCTTTTCTTAACGGTATAAAAATTTCGTTTACAAACTGGAACGGTTTTTCGCAAACGTACGACTACATTGGGTTTAATCAGTATACAAGGATGTTGAAGGATCCTGATACCTGGCTTGTGGTAAAAAACACCCTGCTTTACGGGGTCGGCAGTACGATTTTGCAGAATGTGATCGGCCTAGGATATGCACTTTTATTAAATCAGAGTATTCGAATGAGATGTTTTACGAGGACGGTTGTGTACCTGCCGGTCATTATCAGCCCGCTGATCATGGGGTACATTTGGTATTTCTTCTTCGCCTTTCAAGGAGGGGCACTGAATGATCTGCTTGTGTTTTTCGGTCAGGAAAAAATCAATGCCTTAGGGGATCCCTCGACTAATATTTGGTTGATTGTGTTTGCTAATACATTTCAGTTTGTTGGGATTGCGATGATTATTTATCTGGCTGGATTGCAAAGCATTTCAAAGGATTTCTATGAAGCAGCCCAAATGGATGGCGCTTCTGCTTTTCAGCAGTTTAAAAGCATTACCTTGCCGATGTTAATGCCTTCAATTACGATCAACATCGTAATTAATATCATCGGCGGATTAAAGTTGTTCGATGTGATTATCTCGCTTACTGGCGGAGGTCCGGGCTATGCCTCCCAATCGATGTCCACCTTTATGTATGACCTGTATTTTAACAGGCAGGATGCTGGATATGCCGCGACACAGGGAGTGTTTATGGCCATTATTATTTTGATCCTCAGCTTGGCAGCGCTTGTGTACTTCAAACGAAAGGAGATTGAAGCGTAATGGACTATATGAATAAAAAGAAAAAGTGGCTTCTTTCCGGGTTAGCCCTTTTGATTGCGGCCTTTCACTTAATCCCTTTCTATATCTTGATTACGACCGCACTAAAAGCAAGAGGAGACTTTAGTTCGAAGTGGGTTTTTCCAGAAGTGTTAGCGTTTGAAAACTTTGCGGAGGCTTGGGAAACGGCAAATTTGAGCAATGCGCTTTCAAATACAGCGATTATTACGTTTGTGAGTGCTTTGCTGTTGATTGTTTTTGGATCGATGGCCGCTTATCCGCTGGCCAGAAGGCAATCGAAGTTGAATAAGTTTGTTTTCATGTTATTTATCGCGGTTATGGTGATTCCGCCTTTAACGGCATTAGTTCCATTGTATAAGCTGGTGGTCGATTTAGGGATGATGAATACGCACGAAATCGCCATTCTTAATAACGTGGCATCATTCTTGCCGCTAACGATTTTCTTGTATTCAGGTTTTATTCGCTCAACGATACCGAAAGAACTGGAAGAAGCAGCGAAAATTGATGGGGCCACTACACTCGGTATCTTTTTCCGGATTGTGTTCCCGCTATTGAAGCCTGTGACAGCATCGATCCTCATCATTTCATGTGTATTCATTTGGAACGATTACCAATTTGCGATTTTCTTCCTTCAGGCAGAAGAAGTCAAAACGATCACTGTTGCGTTAGCCGGATTCTTTGGGGAAAATGCCAACCGGATGAATCTAGTTGCGGCTGCCGCCATCATGGCCGTGCTTCCGATGGTCGTATTGTTCCTACTATTGCAAAAGCACTTTGTTAAAGGATTAGCATCTGGATCGGTTAAAGGATAATTTTTATCGAAAAATTTACGTATGGAGGTTTACTTATGTCTAAAATTACTTTTCTTGGCGCAGGTAGTACGGTGTTTGCAAAAAATGTATTAGGAGATTGCATGTTTGTTGATGCGTTGGACGGATTTGAATTCGCGTTATTTGATATTGATGAACAGCGTTTACGGGATTCTGAGCAAATGCTGAAAAATTTAAGAGAAAGTCTTGGGAAAAATATTACAATTAAAGCTTATTTGGATCGGAAGGAGTCATTACGAGGCGCGAAATATGTGATTAATGCGATCCAGGTTGGGGGCTATAAGCCAAGTACAGTCATCGATTTTGAAATTCCGAAGAAGTATGGTTTACGGCAAACGATTGCGGATACATTAGGAATCGGCGGGATTTTCCGTAACCTGCGTACCATCCCGGTCATGCTTGATTTCGCCAAGGACATGGAAGAGGTTTGTCCTGATGCATTGTTTATGAACTATACCAATCCAATGGCCGTTTTGACAGGAGTGATGAACCGATATACTTCTATTAAAACTATTGGATTATGTCATAGTGTTCAGGTGTGTACGAAAGAATTGTTCGAAGCTTTAGGAATGGACCGGACGGGTGTGAAGGAGAAAATTGCCGGCATCAATCACATGGCCTGGCTCTTGGAGGTTAGTAAGGATGGCGTAGATTTGTATCCTGAGATTAAGAGAAGGGCTCGTGAAAAGCAAAAAACAAAGCATAGTGATATGGTCCGGTTCGAGCTGATGGATAAGTTCGGCTATTATATAACAGAATCATCTGAGCATAATGCTGAGTATCATCCTTATTTTATTAAGTCGAGGTACCCTGAATTAATTGAGCGTTTTAATATTCCGCTTGATGAGTATCCTCGCCGTTGTGAGAAGCAAATCAATGATTGGGCAGCGATGAGGGAAGATTTGGTGAACGATAAATCCCTGAACCATGTTCGTTCTCGTGAATACGGCTCGCGGATTATTGAAGCGATTGAGACAGACGTTCCATTTAAATTTGGCGGCAATGTTCTCAATACGGGTAGACTCATTAGTAATCTTCCAGAGAAAGCTTGTGTAGAGGTGCCTTGTATTGCGGACCGCAGTGGAATCACACCAACATATGTAGGTGACCTTCCGGAACAGCTTGCTGCGTTAAACCGCACCAATATCAATACTCAATTGCTGACAATAGAAGCGGCGATTACCTTGAAAAAGGAATATATTTATCAGGCAGCCATGCTTGACCCACATACGGCTGCTGAGTTATCAATGGATGATATCATCTCCTTGTGTGACGACTTAATTGAGGCACACGGAGACTTTCTGCCAAAGTTTACTAGTGAAAGAGAAAGAGTTGCAACTGTCAGAGCCTAAGATAGTGAGGTAATCCGAAGGCTTATAAAAGAGAGACCGTGCCATGGGAACGGTCTCTCTTTATGATAATCATTTATTGTATTTTTTTTGTTGCAAAGCGCCCCATACCGTAACCCAACTTAAATACTATTATACATGTTGATTTACGTCGAATTGTTAGTCTTTCTGAATTATCTCAGTAGTGCTACTATTTCGATAGGATTTAATATGAATCTGATAAAGGAAAACATATTGAAAAGTAGGGACGCAAAGTCCAAATCTAAAGTTGAGCTATGATAGCAGGACTGCCGGAATTAATCATTCAAAGGGAAGTTGTTCTATTTGAAGTTTAAATCCATCCTATGTTTCTTTCGGAGACGACATAAGTATAGTTATTACACCAGCAAATGCATCTTATGTGGAAAGAGAAGTAGAAATAGTTTTTATTAACATTGAGCCCGAGGGCTCTTTTTTTTATCAAATTGTGGCGTAAAACATAAATATAAGACCATGGGGACGGTTTTTTGGGGGTAGGCCGAAAAAGTTCTTTTACTTTTTAAGTGGTAATTGAGGGGTATTTTGGTGCCTGTCGGGAGTAGAAAAACGATTCAACGGTAAAAGGAAGGTGAACTTGAAGAAAACCAATTTGTCCGAAATGTGAAGAAAAACGTAACAATTAAATTATTGTAAAATAATTAATAAGAAAAGTATTGACTTCAAATATAATAGCCCCTAAAATAAACTTGTAAATGCAAGCGGTTACAAAAAGAAATGGATCGATATTTTTTTGACCAGTATGTAACGGGTTACACAAATTTAGATTTCAGTATGGTTACCAACCTTTTTTTAAAGTATGTGTAACGGGTTACATAAAATGGTAACACTTTTTTTTTACAAGAGTATGTAACGGGTTACATAAATTAAATGAGAAATTTTTCATTAAGGGAAGTGAGTGAACAGCATGAGCACGATTAAGGATGTAGCAGCTGCAGCAAACGTGTCTGTTGCCACTGTTTCTAGAGTTTTAAATAATAAAGGTTATATCAACGAGGAAACCAGAAAGAAGGTTCTGCTCGCCATTTCGGAATTAAATTATGTGCCAAATGAGGTGGCCAGAAGTCTTTTTAAGAAACAGTCGAAGACGATTGCCCTGATTGTTCCGGATATTAAGAACCCGTTCTTTCCTGAAGTGGCAAGAGCGATCGAAGATGTGATGAGCAGTCAGGAATATACATTGATCCTCTGTAATTCGGATGGGCAAGTGGAAAAGGAAATCATGTATTTGGATGTCATGAAGCAGAAATATGTGGATGGAATTATTATTGTCACGAGTACATTGACGCCTAAGCATATTAAAAATAAAGATATCCCAATCGTGGCGTTAGACAGGCCAATCAGTAGCGATTTGCCCTCTGTTTCCGTTAACAATATGGAAGGGGCAAGGCAAGCGGTTCAATATTTGAAGACGATTGGCTGCAAAAAAATTGCCCATATTCGCGGTCCGCACGACATTAGTAATGCGGATGAACGGTATAAAGGCTACTTAGCTGAGGTGGAGCACGAACCGTGGTTTCACCCGGATTTAGTGGTGGATGGAAATTATCATGTGGAGCAGACAACAGAGGCGGCCACGAGGTTACTGATTACGAATCCTGATATTGATGGGATCTTTGCAGGGAACGACTATATGGCAGTTGGCGTCTTAAAGGCGGCTAGAAAGTTGGGGATTCGGGTACCAGACGATCTATCGTTAATCGGTTTTGATGGGATCCAGCTGAGCCAATTAACCAGTCCTGAAATCACGACCATGGCTCAGCCGATTTATGAACTGGGTTCTACAGCCGGTGAGCTGTTGCTAAAACTGATTGAAGGAAAGACCGTTCCGAAGCTTGATCATCTGTTTGAGGTTTCATTAATGAAAGGCCAATCTACAAGGGCTTAGGAGTGATAACATTTGAAAAATAGAAAAATAACTGTCATCGGCAGTATTAATATGGATTTAGTGACGAGTACCAATCGAGTACCGATTCTAGGGGAAACGTTGATGGGGGAATCCTTTCATACGATTCCTGGAGGAAAAGGCGCCAATCAGGCTGTTGCCGCTGCAAGATTAGGCGCGGATGTGACGATGATTGGCTGTGTCGGCCAGGATTTATTTGGCCAGGACTTATTGAAGCATTTGAAAGAACAGGGTGTCAATGTGGACAATGTGGAACCGGTCACAGATACCTCGACGGGGATCGCCGCGATTACCATCTCGAATGGAGAGAATCAGATTATTGTGATTCCAGGTGCGAATTATCATGTGACGCCTGCGCTTGTTGCATCGTTTGAGGACGTGATTGCAAAAAGTGATATCTTGTTGCTTCAACTCGAAATACCACTTGAAAGTGTCGAAAAAGCAGTCGAGCTTGCCCACAAGCATCGGGTAAAGGTTGTCTTGAATCCTGCACCGATTCAGCCGCTTTCGAAGGAATTGCTAGAAAAGGTCGATTATCTTACTCCGAATGAGTATGAACAACAATTACTCTTTGATTCGGTCAAATGGACGGAGCAAGAGCGGCGAGCAATGTTAAAGAAATGTATTATTACCAGAGGTTCAAAAGGGATTACTTTTTTTCAAGAGGAAAAAGTGGAGATTCCTAGTTTTAAAGTAGATGTTGTGGATACGACGGGTGCAGGGGATTCCTTTAATGGTGGATTCGCGTATTCGATCAGTCAAGGGGCGTCTTTGGCGGAGGCCTGCCAGTTTGCGACGGCGGTTGCGGCACTTTCGGTTACCAAGCTTGGAGCCCAAGGCGGCATGCCGACGATGGAAGAGGTTCGGACGTTTTTACGGGAAAGGAAGGAAGAATTATGAAGAAAAACGGCATATTAAATAGTCACATTTCCGAGGTCCTTTCAAGGCTTGGTCATACGGATACGATCGTGATTGCGGATTGCGGACTGCCAATCCCGGAAGAAACAATCCGAATTGACCTTGCTCTTAGCCTGGGGACCCCATCGTTTATGGAAACACTGCGAGTGGTATTAGCGGATATGGCGGTCGAAAAAGTAACCCTTGCGCATGAAATCAAAGGGCAGAATCCGAAAGTAGAGGCGCAGGTTACGAATCTAGTAAATGGTATTCCAACTGACTATCTTACCCATGAAGAACTAAAGGCGTTAACGAAGAAAGCGAAAGCGGTGATTCGTACCGGTGAAGCAACTCCCTATGCCAATATCATTTTACACGCAGGAGTGATTTTCTAATATGAGCCTCACACCTATCATCGAAATGAAGGGCATCAGCAAATCGTTTTCTGGAAACAGGGTTTTGGATCAAGTCGATTTTCAGCTTTTACGAGGTGAAATCCATGCCCTGATGGGGGAAAATGGCGCAGGGAAATCGACGTTAATTAAGATATTAACCGGTATTTACGAACGGGATGCTGGGAAGGTTTTTATCAAAGGAAAAGAAGTTCATTTTAAAAATCCAAAGGAAGCAGAGCGAACGGGAATTGCTGTGATTCATCAGGAGTTAAATATTATCCCTTATCTCACGGTCTATGAAAATATGTTTCTCGGCAAAGAGCTGACGGTCGGCAGGTTTGGGATTACGAAAGATAAAGAAATGAAGCGGAAGACGAAAGAATATCTGAACCGCTTAGGAATTGAAATTGATCCGAATACGGAAGCAGGAAATTTATCCGTTGGTCAACAGCAAATGATTGAAATTGCCCGCGCGGTAGCTGCCAATACCGAAGTCCTGATCATGGATGAGCCAACAGCCGCGCTGACAGATCGGGAAATTGAGGCCCTTTTTAAAGTGATTTCCGCCTTAAAGGAACAAGGTGTCGGGATCGTCTATATCTCCCATCGGATGGAAGAGATTTTTCAGATCTGTGACCGGATTTCAGTTCTTCGGGACGGGCAATTCATTGATAGCAAAGAAGTGGCTAAGACCAACTTTGATGAAATTGTCAAATTAATGGTTGGAAGACAGCTGGGTGAGCGTTTTCCGGAACGAGATACGGTCGTTGGCCAGGAACGATTCAAGGTCGAAAATTTAACGAGCAAAGGTTCCTTCGAAAAGATTAGTTTTTCCGTTCATCAAGGTGAAATAGTTGGCGTAGCGGGCCTGATGGGTGCTGGCCGCAGTGAAATCATGCAAGCGATCTTCGGTTATCGCTCCGTTGATGGCGGTAAGATGTTCATTGATGGCAAGGAAGTGTCGATCAAGTCTCCGTATGAGGCGATTAAAGCTGGAATTGCGTTTGTAACGGAAGACCGAAAAAGCCAAGGATTAATTCTCGAACTGTCCGTTCGCGAGAATTTTTCGATCACGACGCTCGATAAAATTTCTACTAAAAGTGTGATTTCCACGAAAACAGAAATGAACCTGGTCGATGAAATGATTGAAAAGCTCCATGTCAAAACATCGGGCCGTGAAATCAGTGTCAAATCCTTAAGTGGTGGGAATCAACAGAAAATTGTCATTGGAAAATGGTTAGGAATTAATCCGAAAATCTTAATTCTTGATGAGCCAACGCGCGGGGTCGATGTGGGGGCGAAGAAAGAAATCTATCAATTAATGAACGATTTAACGAAACAAGGAGTTTCCATCATTATGGTTTCGTCGGAGCTTCCTGAGATCTTAGGGATGAGTGACCGGGTTCTCGTCATTCATGAAGGAAAATTAGCCGCCGAGCTTAAGAAGTCAGAAGCAACCCAAGAAAATATTATGCAATCCGCCACTGGAGGGAGTAACGAATGAAGTCCTCGAAGTTCCAAATCTTACAAAAGCTAGGTCCGCTAATTGGGCTAATTGTGATTACAGTCATTCTATCCATCGTCAGCTCTAGCTTTTTAACCTTAGATAATATCTTTAATGTTTTGCGCCAAGTATCGATTAATGCGTTAATTGCCTTCGGAATGACCTTCGTCATCTTAACGGGTGGGATTGATTTATCGGTGGGGTCGATTTTAGCCTTATCCTCCGCGATAACCGCTGGGATGTTAGCAAATGGAATGGATCCTGCGCTTGCGATGTTAATCGGTTTAGGAGCAGGTGCGGTGATGGGGGCCATTAATGGTCTATTTATCACCAAAGGAAAAGTGGCTCCGTTTATCGCAACGCTGGCGACGATGACAATTTTCCGCGGGCTTACCTTGGTTTACACCGATGGTAAACCGATTACTGGGCTTTCGACGAGTTCATTTTTTGAAATCATGGGAAGAGGTTATTTTGGCTGGATTCCCGTTCCCGTCATTTGGATGCTCGCTTGTTATCTGATTCTTTATTTTATCCTGAAAAAAACCACGTTTGGCCGCAGAGTTTACGCGATTGGCGGCAATGAAGAGGCATCGATTTTATCAGGAATCAAGGTTACAAATGTGAAAGTTTGGATTTACTCGATTACAGGGACGCTTTCTGCACTTGCAGGGATTATCCTTGCCTCTCGATTGGACTCTGCTCAGCCTACTGCCGGTGCTTCTTATGAACTGGATGCGATTGCATCCGTTGTTTTAGGCGGGACAAGTCTTTCAGGCGGTAAAGGGTGGATTTTTGGAACATTGGTTGGGGCACTCATTATTGGAGTTTTAAATAATGGTTTGAATTTAATGAATGTAAGCTCCTTCTACCAGCAGGTAGTTAAAGGAGGTGTCATCTTACTAGCCGTCTTGCTTGATCGTAAAAAAACTGCCTAATAAAATTATGGGGGAATCATAAAGATGAAAAAACTATTAAAAGGGTTTCTGTTTTTAATATTACTTATGGTTGTTTTAGCTGGTTGTTCCACAAAAGCACCTTCCTCTTCTTCTGAAAAGGATTCTGCGAAAGAGAAAAAAGACGATCAATTAAAAATCGGTCTTTCGATTTCAACGTTAAATAATCCCTTCTTTGTTTCGTTAAAAGAAGGTGCTGAGAAAGAAGCAAAATCACAAGATACTGAGATTATTACGGTGGATGCGCAAAACGATTCAGCGAAGCAAGTAAGTGATATCGAAGATTTAATTCAAAAAGGTGTAAACGTTTTAATCGTGAATCCAGCTGATTCTGATGCGATTAAAGCTGCGATCGAATCTGCAAATAATGCAAACATTCCAGTGATCACGGTTGACCGTAGTGCAAATGGCGGAACAGTTGTATCCCATATCGCTTCTGACAATGTGGCCGGTGGTCAAATGGCTGGTGACTTTATTCTTGAAAAGTTAGGCAAAAAAGGTAAAGTCGTAGAATTAGAAGGAATCCCAGGTTCTTCTGCAGCACGTGAACGCGGCGAAGGGTTCCACAAAGCCATTGATGCTGTGGCTGATATCCAAGTGGTTGCCAAGCAAGCAGCAGATTTTGACCGGGCTAAAGGATTAACAGTAATGGAAAATATTCTTCAAGGCAATAAAGATATCCAAGCCGTGTTTGCACACAACGATGAAATGGCGTTAGGAGCTCTTCAAGCACTTGAAGCAGCTGGAATGAATGATGTCATTGTTGTCGGTTTTGATGCAACGGATGATGCAGTGAAAGCAGTAAATGATGGTAAAATGGCAGCAACTGTAGCGCAAAAGCCAGCTGAAATTGGCCAAAAAGGTGTACAAACAGCGATGAAAGTATTTAAGAAAGAATCTGTAGAGAAGTTTGTTCCAGTATCGTTAGAATTAATTAAAAAGTAATTTCTTTCGGAGATTGATAGAGGTTGGAGGGGAGAAGTGTGTTAGCGCACTTCTCCTTTTTTAGTTTAGTTGAAGCGTGTGCCCGTGGAGGTTGAAAAATTAGATGAACGGTAACCATAGGAAGCGTATGATGCCCGTGGAGGTTGAAAAATTAGATGAACGGTAACCATAGGAAGCGTATGATGCCCGTGGAGGCTGAAAAATTAGATGAACGGTAACCATAGGAAGTGTATGGTGCCCGTGGAGGTTGAAAAATTAGATGAGCGGTAACCATAGGAAGTGTATAAGGGACATTTTTGTTAATATTACTCGGGATCGGTTTTTCATTGGCTAACAGTATCATCTATACTTTTGTTCATGTTTATTTACCATCAGGGTGGGTGCGTAAAGGTTTGATTTACGGAGGAATGAATCTAGTTATCTTTGGGATTCCCTTTTTTTTATCAAACCCGGATCATGATTTATTTGGACCTCAAGCTCCATTAGGAATCACATTATTTTCGCTCCTTTTCCCTTTTTTAAGCTATTTTTTCCTCTAGTTTATTCCCCATCCCTTTTGTTATGATAAGGGCTGCCAGTGAGTTTTTTAATTATATTAACGGTTGTCGAAGATTGCCTTTGTCCTATACATTTTGTAGAAGGTTGTCTAAACTAACAATAAAAGTCGTTTATATGAAGAAGGGTATGAGGAGAAAAAATGGGGCAGCCAAATAGATTAGTTAGAGAGCAACCAATTGAATCATTACGTGAAAATAAAAGGAAATCAATTTTTCAAGATCTAACGACTCAAAACGTATCTTCTGGATTAATTTCTAGTACTTTAGTCATGACAGGTCCAGCGTTAATCATTCTGCAGGCAGCAACAGCAGGGAATTTCTCTAATCAGCAAACCATCAATTGGATGTTTGCCGTCTATTTTTTTGGAGGGGTGTTAGGGATTGTAATGCCTCTGTTATTTAGAATTCCCATTACCGGAGCTCACTCGATTTCAGGGGTTGCTTTTTTAGCGACAGTGACAGCACATTTTACTTATCCCCAGCTAATTGGCGGGTATGTGATGTCAGGGCTGCTGATTTTGCTGATTGGGTTGTCAGGACTTTTTACTAAAATTATTAAATGGGTTCCGAAAGAAGTCATTGCAGCCATGCTGGCGGGCCTGGTCACCAATTATGTTGCTCAGCTTGTCCAAGACGTTAAGGCGTTACCCTTAGTAGGCGGATTCGCCTTGCTTAGTTTTTTTATCAGTACGAAAATCTCAAAACGGATCCCGGCCGTTATGGTCGCAGTGGTTGTCGCTTTTATTACTTTGTTTTTAACCCAAGATCTACATAGCTCATCTAAGGAGATTGCTTTTTTCCTACCATCCATACAAATGCCGGAATTTACATGGATGGGGATGGTCACATTAGGTCTGCCTCTGGCCATGTTAATCCTAAGTAATGATGTGGCACCTGGAATCGGCGCACTAGAAAGCTCGGATTTTGAACCCCCCATTCGAAAAATTGTTTCTTTTAGTGGAGTGTTTTCGATTATTGCCAGTTTTTTCGGGGGGCAAAGTGCAAATATTGCTGGCATGATGACCGCCATCTGTTCTAGTTCGGATGCAGGGGTAAAATCAAAGCGGTATATGGCAGCGGTGGTATCAGGGGTTTTGACATTATTGTTTGGAGTATTCGCCTGGAAAATTGTACCGTTTATTCAATCATTACCCCACGCTTTTGTGTCCATGCTAGCAGGGTTTGCGCTAATCGGCGTCCTTCTTTCTAGTTTGCAGCTGGGTTTCTCCGAAAATAAATATCGCTTAAGTGCCCTATTTGCGTTCCTCATCGCGTTATCGCAAGTATCATTTTTCCATATTAGTGCACCTGTATGGGGGCTGGTTGTTGGAGCCATTATTGCGAAGACGGTGGAAGCGTAATGTGCCTGTCACGCCCCGAAATTTGTCGTAGATTGGTAGGTTGTTAGAGGGGAGTAGTTTATCAGCGGATTTTTGGGAGATATCAGCGAACTGGGCCATTTTATCAGCGGAAATCAAACATTTATCAGCGAATCTATATAATTCCGGACTCTTACCACATTTTCTGGATACTAATTGAAAATACCTTCGAGTTTCAGTGCATCTATAATCCATTTGGTTTATTTTTATAATTAAGATTTTAATTGATTGACAACATTAACCATCGAGTGTAGAGTGAAGGTTAAATTAATAGGAAGACCACTAGGGGAGCCGTTTTTTGGCTGAGACGAGAGTTATCTTGGACCCTTTGAACCTGATCTAGTTCATACTAGCGTAGGAAAGTGGAGTTCGTGTATGGATAGATATAATTATTCAGCCGCTCCATTTTTGGGGCGGTTTTTTCGTGCTTGAAAATTCAGCCGCCCCTTCTAGAGACTTTCCATTAAAACCAATAAGGGGGAGAAATTTATGAGTTTTTCAGCAGAATTAAGAAAAGAAGCAGATCCTATTTTCGAGGCGATTTTTGAACATCCTTTTGTGCAAGGAATCGCCAATGGGGAATTACAAA
Source organism: Bacillus sp. ISL-77 (assembly GCF_018613105.1). NCBI lineage: Bacteria > Bacillati > Bacillota > Bacilli > Caryophanales > Bacillaceae > Bacillus > Bacillus sp. ISL-77. Next base: position 25,202 of record NZ_JAGGQY010000010.1, on the reverse strand, counting down.
AGGAACAATTGATTCATTATGTTAAACAGGACTTTGAATATTTGAATTCGTTTATTCGCATCTATGGAATTGCGGTTTCTAAGTGTGAGAATCGTGAAGATATGGATATGTTTAATACGCAGATTTCTTTTATCTTAAACAGTGAAATCCATCCGCATAATAACTTTTGTCAAGTAGCAGGTGTTCCTTACGAGGTATTACATGGATATCCGTTATCTCCCTCGTCCCTTCATTACACGCGTCATATGCTTACCGTTGCGCACGAAGGAACATTAGGGGAAATTTTAGCTGTGTTATTACCATGTCCGTGGACGTATTGGGAAATTGGGAAAAGATTATTAACGGAGGTTAATCCTGATCGCTCTCATCCCTTTTATGATTGGATCAGTTTTTATGGAAATCGTACCGATTCGATTACAACTAAATTTTGTGCCCGTCTTGATGAGTGGGCAAAGCTAGCAACCGAGAGAGAAAAGGAAAAGATGAAGGAGCATTTCTTAATCAGTTGTCAGCTGGAATATATGTTTTGGGATATGGCCTATAAACTCGAAGAATGGCCTGTGAAAATGGAGGTAGTGAAATGATGACTTGGAAGATGAAAGAAGTCGTTCTTGCTGTGATACTAGCGGTGGCATGTGGAGTGATCTATTTAGGATGGTCGACGCTGTGGATTCCCATTTCCGCTCTTGTCGGGCCGGTGGGTGCAGGTTTTATGTTTGGGATTTGGGTGATTGCTAGTCCAATCGTCGCGTATATTATCCGTAAACCGGGAGCAGCGCTTATTGCAGAGGTTGCAGCGGCCGCAGTAGAGTTATTAACAGGAAGTCATTTTGGTTTGTCGGCCCTTTTAGTAGGTGTCTTTCAAGGGATCGGTTCAGAAATCGCATTCGCCATATTCGGATATAAACGCTACAACCTATTTACTTTAATGCTATCTGGAGCTTTTGCAGCGGTTGGCAGCATGATTTATAACTTAATCGCCAACGGTTTGGGTTATTACTCGAAGGAAGTATTTTTTACAACATTAGGAATTCATATCATCAGCGGAATGATTCTCGGTGGATTGTTAGCGAAGGTAGTTGTGGACGCACTCGCAAAAACAGGTGTGTTAGAACAATATGAATTGATGAAGGAAAAAAGGAAAAGGGAAAACGTAAATGGAAATGTTTCTGGGATGTAAGGATCTCTCGATTCGTTTTTTTAATCGCTCTGAAAAAATACTCAGTCATATTACTTTGTCCATCAATAAAGGCGAGAAGGTATTAATACTAGGGCCTAGTGGGAGCGGGAAATCGACGTTGATTTCCGCTCTTTCAGGTATTATCCCTGAGCATTTGGAGGCAGAGGTAAGTGGTGAAGTATTCTGCAGGAAAGATGCCGGAGTGATGTTTCAAGATCCTGATTCGCAATTTTGCATGCTCCATGTCGATGAAGAAATTGCGTTTAGTCTCGAAAATCGATCGATTCCGCGCAACGAAATGGACCCCATCATTGCTGAGTTAATGGATAAAGTAGGGCTGATGGTCGATAAGAAAACACCCATTGAAACTCTTTCAGGTGGGATGAAACAACGATTGGCGTTAGCTTGTTTGCTGGCATTAGAACCAGAAGTCATCTTCTTTGATGAACCAACAGCCCAACTAGATCCTGCAGGCCGGAATGAGATATTTGTTTTATTGAATCAATTAGCCCAAAAGACAAACCATACGATGGTATTTGTTGAACATGTCCTAGACGGCTGCATCGAATGGATGGATCGAGTCATTATCCTAAATGAGAATGGAAGTATTATCGGGGATGGTCAGCCGAAGGAAATGCTCCTGAATTTTAAAAATGAAATGAAAGAAGCGGGTATTTGGCGCCCTAAGTTGTTTCCAGACAAGTGGGAGGAAGTAGTTCGAAATGACGCGCATCCTCTATCTATTAAACTTGCTAATCTGAAAAAAACCAAACCGCTCAAGGATGGCGAGATTTTACTCCGCACCGAACATGTTGAAATTGGCTATGGGAAGAAGACCATCGTGAGCGATATTGATATAAAAATTCATAAAGGGGAATGGATTTCCATCGTCGGAGAAAATGGAAGCGGGAAAAGTACCTTTTTAAAAAGTCTGATCCGTTTGGAGCCGATTAAAAAAGGGGAAATTTACTTTCAAGATACGGAACTAAAAAAATGGTCAGAACGGGAATTATATGAAAAAGCTGGCTTTGTTTTTCAAAATCCAGAACTTCAATTCATTACGGATACTGTCTTTGAGGAAGTTGCCTTTGGCGGCCGGCAACGAAATTGGCCCGAAGAGCTGGTTCATACCAAAACCAGCCAATTGTTAGAGGAGTTTGGATTGGAATCGCATCAAAATGCTCATCCGTTTACCCTAAGTCTAGGACAAAAACGGCGGTTAAGTGTGGCGACGATGTTATTGTTTGATCAAGATTTATTATTGCTTGATGAACCAACATTCGGTCAGGATGAAAAAACAGCAAACGAACTGATTCAACGCTTAAAGGAGCGGCAGGACCAGGGAACAACGATTGTCATGGTCACCCACGATATGGATTTGGTGGATGGTTATTCTGATCAGGTCATTCTCTTCAACAAGGGAAGTGTAACCTTTCAAGGGACCCCCTATGAGTTATTCTCAAATCCGAGTAATTTCCGTGAAAGTGCGTTAATTCCACCACTCCATTACCAGTTGATGCATGCAAGAAAAGAGGGGGTTTTGGTATGAAGGCTAACGATTCATTCCTAGCGACTCTCAATCCTGCCTGTAAACTGCTCTCCCATTTGATTGTGATGTTTCTTTTAATGGCGATCTCCAATCCAAAGGTGACTTTTTTGATCTGGTTACTTGCTGTATTGATCGGTACTTTTTTAGGCGGATGGAGAATGACTTACCTTTTGAAAAGGCTATTGCCTTATTTAGGTTTTTTTATTCTTGTATTTTGGATGATGGCGGCTTTTGGAGAAGGAGAAGAAACGATTTGGAAATGGGCTTGGTTTCATGTCACTCATGAGAGTATGAATCATGGCTTAACGATTGGATTAAGGATGTTAGCGTTTGTCACGTATGGATTATTATTCACCTCTACAACAGACTTAACTTTGTTCATCATGAGTTTAATTCACCAATGTAAACTTTCACCTAAATGGGCGTATGGGCTATTAGCGGGGTTCCGCTTTGTCCCACTCTTCCAATCTGAACTAAACCAAATGAAGACGGCTCATAAAGTCAGAGGTTACAAGCAAAAAAATAGTTGGAAAGCTTTTATGAGGTACGCTTTACCACTGTTTACTCAAGGAATTAGAAAATCAGAACGTATTGCGATCGCAATGGAAGCGCGTGGATTTACGGGTACAAGAGACAGAACTTATTATCAAACAACTAAAATATTATCGAAAGACTTGGTCTATTTACTTTCTTTGGTAATTGTTGTATTGGGGATTATGATTTTTATTGGATGAATGGGGAAGTTGATAGGCTGTTAGAGGGGAGAAGTGTTCGCGCACTTCTCCTTTTTACTTTGGTTTCCTAAAGGTCTTTTTGATCGACGTTTAGTTCAATTAGATTCCCATCAGGGTCCGCACAGAATATTTGCGCAAAACCGCTCATGCCATTGGGTTTCTCTAACAGTTCAACATCCTTACTCTTCAGCCAATTCAGCGTCTCTGTGTAATCCTGCACTCTTAGTGCAAAATGACCTTCTCTGCTGCTCAGGCGTTTATCTTGGCGAATCGTTTGTGATGTAGGAAGAACGATTAGATGGAGCTGTTGTCCCTCAACTTCGTACCAGGCACCAGGAAAATCAAAATTAGGACGTTGTATTTCTTTTAAACATAAGATGCTGCTATAAAAATGCTTGGCGCGTTCTAAATTAGTAACCGTTAGACTAACATGGTGGAGCTCTTTGTATTGGATCATCGCAGTCATCCCCCCTAAATAAATTTATTTTCATCATAACACAAATAGATGATTGTTTTGGTGTGTTAAAAATTGCACCTAGGAATCACTTTTTTAGTTACCAAGTGATTTACAAGTGCCCACTTTATTGACAAAGGACCAACTTACTACACCTTTATTGGCACTTACTACAAATTTACAGACACTTACTACATAATAAATGAGACTTACGACGAAATTGCGGTCACTTACTACAAATTTTCCGAAACTTACGACATTTGCTGGATGGAAGTTGGAAATTTACAACCACTCACAATAATAGGTATGGGCACCATTCTAGTTCAGCAGCTACCAGTGGTTCCTTTATCTATGAATATGATAGTAATGACTATAGAATAGAGGTTATTTTTTCCAAACTATCTAGATTTAGGTCAAAGTATCTAGTAGTATAGTAGCGGGGGAGATGTGCTACAACCTTTCTCTTTTATAAAAGGTATTTCCTAAATATGAAAGAAGGTTTGTTTATGAACAAGAAGGTATTGATGAAAGTATTTTTCATGATGATGCTGTTACTCTCGGTTTCAGTAGGCAGTTCGGTACAGGCAGCAAGTAATAGCTCATTAAGTAATGGTACATATACGGTAGGGGAAGAAATTTCTGCAGGATTAAAGGAATTTCATATTTCAGAAGGTACAGCTACTATTCGAATTAGTAGCGGAACGGACATTTATCTAAATGAAGCGCTGGATAGTGATAAGTATTACTACTCTGATCGATTTACTGCGAGTTTGAAAGATGGAGATGAAATCGAGGTTGAATTAGACTATGGTGCGTCTAACATAGAGGTACAGCCAATCTCTAGCGTGGACTTAAACCATATGTCAGTTGGTTTTTACGAAGTGGGTACTGATATTCCAGCTGGGACATACACTTTAGAAATTAATGATTCAGAAGTTTACAATGATTTTGCTTATGTTACTATTTATGATCCACAATATCATGAAATTGGATTTCTTAGTTTATATGCTGATGATAATCCGATTGAATACACAGTTTCATCAGGGGATAAAATCTATATCTTGATGATGACAGGAACAATGAGCTTGAAGGAAAAAATTCTTGTTCCGCAAAGTATCACGTTAAACAAATCAAGTTTGTCACTCCTGGTAAACCGTACGGCACAGTTAACAGCGACCGTAAAACCATCTACTGCTGTTAATAAAACGGTTAGTTGGACTAGCAGTCATCCAGATATTGCAACAGTGGATATAAGAGGAAATGTAAAAGCGCTTAAAGCTGGAAGTACCACCATTACGGCTAGCGCAAATGGTGATCCTACTATCAAAAAAAGTATTAATGTGACCGTAATGAAAGTTGTACCCACTAGTTTGAAGTTAAGTCGATCCTCTTTAAACATCACCAATAATCAAATGGTAAAAGTATACGGGACAATAGCCCCGACTGATGCGGAAAATAAGACGATCTTATGGAAAAGTTCAAACACGAAAGTGGCCACAGTGGATGCGACTGGTAATATTAAAGGAATTGCCAACGGATCTGCGACGATTACGGCGACTGCTAGTGATAATGTTAAAGTATTTAAGACTGTTGCCGTTAGAGTTTCTACAAAAACAGTGAAAGTAAATAAAACAAGTTTATCCGTAACGGTTGGTAAGACAGCGGTACTTTCAGCCACAGTTTCACCATCGGATAGCACTGATAAGACGGTAAAGTGGAAAACTTCTAATAAAAGAATTGTAACCGTTGATAGTAAAGGGAAAATATACGCTGTAGCCAAAGGTACGGCGATAATTACCGCTACAGTTAACGGTGCTAAGGTAGTAAAGGTACAAGTTAAGGTTACTCCACCTGTTTTGGCCAAGTCTGTTAAATTAAATAAGACCTCCGTCACGCTCATTAAAGGTAAAACAATAACCTTATCTGCAACTGTAAGCCCAAGTAATGTAACGAATAAAACAGTGAAATGGAAATCTTCTAATACGAAAGTGGCAAAAGTAGATAGTAAAGGGAAAGTCACTGCAGTTGGTGCGGGGACAGCTACCATTACATCGACAACTACCAATGGTAAAAAAACTACGGCAACGATTAGAGTTCCCTATATTAAGAGTTTAAGTGCAGGTACATGGAAGGCAGGTAAAGATTTACCGGCTGGTCGTTATAAGATTACTACAAGTTCGGGTAGTGGCAATTTATTTATTGGCTCGGGCACCAATCATTCTGTAAATGAGATCTTATCGAGTAGTAATGATGGATTTGGTGTAACGGTTGTGACAACGGATATTAAAGCTGGTGATAGTATTCAGATTTTAGGGTTAAATAGTGTGCAGTTTACTCGTGTCTCAAATGTGAAATCGAATATTTTGCATTCTGGTTACTGGACGGTCGGTAAAGATATTAGTGCTGGGAAGTATAAAATCACAACTTCAAGTGGTGCTGGGAATTTAATTATTCACAGAGGATATCATTTACTTGTAAATGAAATTCTTTCAAGTACAGCGAATTATTATGAGGTTACTAGTGTGACTGTGACTCTTAAAACCGGAGATCGCATTCAGATTAGTGGTTTAGATCGAGTGGTTTTTTCTAGAAAATAATAGGTATTAGGTGAAGCCAAGTTTTCTTAGGGGAGCTTGGTTTTTTTTTGCTTATCAATAACCTATCTATCTCTGAAGATCATTGAAACAGTAATTAACATTATACTAATGATAATAAGGGGCTGGGATATTTTTTCCAAAAACACCTAGAATTAGGCTGGAGTATCTAGTAATATGGTAGCAGGGAGATGATAAATAATGAAGAGTTTACGGATGTTTTTTTTCCTAATCGTACTAATGATTCTTGCTATACCCATTCATGCGGATGGACAGGAAATGAAAGAGGTTGAAAAAAGTCTGACTAACAAACTAGGTCAAAGTATTACTCCAGGGAACTTGCCAAAAAAGTCCCTATCTATTAAACAATCATACAACCCGACGGATTATTCATTAAAAGCAAACGGTAATTATGTAGATAGCTTGTGGGATAGTTATGATACAACCCATGATATTTATTTTGAAGAAGTGTCGAATTATTCGGACTCAACTATGAACGTTCAGGTTTTTGATTTTACAGATTATGCATATTTGAAGGACTCTATTGTTACGATTGAGTTTCTAAAAAGTAACGGAGGCACACTAGTGTATTTGAATTCACTTGAATTTGATACGATTGGTTATACAACCATTAGACTAAATTCTCTTGTTCCGAAATCAATCTATCAAGGCCAGCCATATATCTATTTAAGAGTTGGTGTATCAGAATATAGTGATGATGAATACTACTCAGATGTTACGCAGTTTAAAGTGAAAAATCCTTTTTACACCGCTCCTGTGGATAAAACTCCACCATCAAAGCCAACCGTTACAACAGTTAGTGATTTGACCACGGCTGTGAAAGGGAAAGCGGAAGCTTATTCGACAGTTAGTGTGAACAGAGGAAGCACTACGATTGGAAGAGGGACGGCATTGTCAAATGGAACTTACAGTGTCACGATTCCTAAACAAAAAGCAGGGACAAAATTAACCGTTTATGCTAGAGATAGAGCGGGGAATCTGAGCAGTGGAGCAACGGTCACTGTGATTGATAAAACTGCTCCAGGCAAACCAACTGTTTACTCTGTTGGTGACAATCAAAACATTATCAGAGGTAAAGCAGAAGCCGGCTCGAAAGTGGTCATGAAACAAGGCTCGACTGTTGTAGGCCAAACGGCTGCATCTAGTTCAGGCTCTTTCACTATTAAACTTACATCGATTAGGAAAGCTGGGACGATCTTTACTACATTTGCAACGGACCGGGTAGGTAACCGGAGCCAAGGTACCACAGTTATAGTGGTTGATAAAATAGCTCCTAATGTGCCAACTGTTAATAAGGTAACCTATACCTCAACGAAGGTGACAGGAAAAGCAGAAAGAGGCGCGATGGTGTATATTTTTAACGGTTCGACTTTGGTTGGAATAGCTTCCAGCAATAGTAGTGGAAGCTTTACAGCACCCATTAACGCACAAAAGAAGGGCTCCACATTAGAAGTGATTTCATTGGATAAGGCTCGTAATCAGAGTAAGTCAACTTTTTCAAAAGTATATTAATATAAAATTTACAATTTTCCATCCCTAGATCCAAAAAAAGATTATTAGTATCCACAAATGAAGTTAACTAATGATTGGAGAGTATTATATGAACAATCTCAAAAGGACCCTTTGTTCGCTTCTATCAATTTTGCTGCTTTGCGTACCTACAATCGCTTATGGTCAAGAACCTGGTGTTGCAGGAAATTTGGCTGTAGAAGGGAATTACGTCATCATTGGTAACGAAGCAACCAATGGCGATGGAACGGCATATACGGGCACATTTAATGTAAAAAAACAAAACTTTTCATTTAACAACGATTTAAAACCAACTGCCTACCAAATGGATGTTAACAAACCTTTTAATAGTGCAAAAAACAGCAGCAAGCTGGTGAAGAAATATTTTTCTGCTCAGTCGGTCCCCGTAGTTGGTGATAGTAAACCGTTCTGGGTGACAGACTTTGTCAACAATTTTGATACGCAAATAACGGCCAAATTATTATATAGCGGGACCACGGCAAATGTCTGGGTCTATAATAATCAAATTACTAGTTTAGATGCACAAAAGTTAGGAAAAGAGTTTGATAGTAAAATTCAACCACTTATTACGAACAGCTTTGGCGGAGCGTCTGATGTGGATGGAAATGGGAAGGTCAATATCCTATGCTATGATATCGAGGATGGTTTTGATGGTAGCGGTGCATATATTGGGGGCTATTTTTGGGCAGGTGACTTATATGCTGACCCTCACTCCAATCAATCCGAAATATTCTATATGGATACCTATCCATCCATGGGTACTGGAACCACGAAGGATGTGACGGAAGCATATAGCACGTTAGCGCATGAATTTCAGCACATGGTGAACTTTAACCGGAATGTGTTAATCGAAGGCAGTACGGAATCTATGGATACTTGGTTGGATGAAGCGATGGCCATGGCTGCTGAGCAAATGTATACTGGGCAGGCATTAGATGATCGAATCGATTATTATAATTATTCGGACTCCATAACCAATGGCCATTCTTTATTATATTGGGATGATTACGGGGATGTATTAGCTAATTATTCTCTCTCCTACTTATTCGCTCAATATTTAAAGATTCAAGCGAACCAAGGAGATAGTATTTTTAAAGAACTATTAAATGATCCAAACAATGATTATCGTGCGGTGGAAGCTGCTGTACAAAAACATATCAGCCCTACCCTTTCCTTTGGGAAATTTATGACATCTTTCCGTGCTGCCCTTTTATTAAAACAGGGGACTGGGTTATATGGTTTTAAAGGGGAACCAGGCTTTGAAGCAGTCACGCCAAAATTATACAACGGTTCAGGAACGGAGCTACATGGCGGTGGGGCTGTCGTTAAGCAGCTGGATTCCCAAACAGAATATACAGTACCAGCGGATAAAGGTGCTGATGTGACATATACATTTATACCGAAAGATCTAGAAGGCGATTACACTCCGCCAGTCATCGGTTCGATTAACCCTGTGAGTGATTTTGATACAACCGTAACTGGGACAACCGAGGCTGATGCGACGGTTTATGTCAAGAAAGGGACAACGCTGCTTGGCAGTGGTGTAGCTGATCCTGCAGGAAATTTCAATGTCACGATTGATAAACAAAAGGGCGGAACCCTCCTGCAAGTATATGCTGAGGATTTAGCTGGAAATAGGAGTAAAACCATTTCAGTAACGGTAAAGGATACCATCCCTCCTGCAAACCCGATTGTCAATCCGGTGGGAGACAATCAAACAGCTGTTACAGGGAAAGCAGAAGCTGGAACGAAGGCAGTTGTGAAATCTGGTTCAACCATCATCGGTCAAGCCTTGGTAAGTTCTTCTGGTACTTTTTCTGTTAAAATTGCTGTCAAAAAAGCAGGGACCCGATTAACTGTTTTTGTACAAGATGGTGGAGGTAACAAAAGTGGAGAAGTTGCGGTCATCGTTTCAGATAAAACAGCGCCTGTTAAGCCTTCGATTTATTCCTTAGGTGATAATCAAACGATTATTTTTGGGAGAACGGAAGCGGGTGCAAAAGTAGTCATTAAGGCGGGGAGTTCTGTTTTAGGTCAGAGTTATGCGAATAGTACTGGATCCTTCCTAATAAAAATCCGAACAGCAAAAAAAGCAGGGACCCGATTAACAGTTTATTCTAGTGATAAAGCGGGGAACCAAAGTCAAACCACTGTTACGGTAGTTGATAAAACTGCACCTGCCATCCCGGTTGTCAACAAAGTAACGCATCTATCAAAATCGGTTACAGGAAAAGCTGAAGCAGGATCAACTGTATATATTTATAACGGTGTAACTTTGATTGGTAAAACGCTCACAGATAAATACGGAAAGTTTAAAGCAGTGATTAAGGTACAGAAAAAGGGGAAATCATTAGAGGTTTCTGTATTAGATAAGGCTGGGAACCAGAGTAAGGTGAAAGTTGTGAAGGTATATTAATATCTTGGTTCGAGCCTGAATATGTTGAATGCCAAGTTTCTTAGGGAACTTGGCTTTTTGTGAAGGAAACTTTTGTCTCTATACGCCTTTATTGTCAGATTTTTTTAATATCAATGTATTCTGAATTATAGTAGTATAAAAATAAGATTTTTGAGTGAACAGATGTGTTAATTAAAACTAAATTTAAACCGGAAATAACGGGGGTTCTATGAAGTCTCTTTTTCGTTGCATTTGTTTATCTATTTTATTATTGACAGCGTGTAATGGTAATAAGGTAGTCGAGTTAACCACCAATAAAGAAAAGGTACACCTTGAGTTTTTTACACCCAAAATTGAAACAGAGCCAATCTTTGAGGAGTTAATTCATGAATTTGAAAAACAACATCCTACCATTGATATTAGTCAAGAAGTTATACCAGAAGGGATGAGGGTATTAAAAACTAGAATAGCGAGAGGGGATATACCAGATATTTTCATTACCTATCCTATTGAGCAAGATTACCTCATCAGGGCAGATAAAGGTTATTTACTAGATTTGACTCATGAAGATTTTATACAGAATATCGAACCAAGCATACAAAATCGCTATCTTGTCAATGGTAAAATGTATGGTGCCGCATTAACCCAGAATGCTGTAGGCGTGCTATATAATATAGATCATTTTCAAGAATTGAATCTTTCCATTCCACAAACCTGGGATGAGTTTATTGAGGTTATGGAAAAATTAAAAGCTGCAGGAAAAACACCTTTGTTAATGCCAAATAAAGATGCTAACCGATCAAGTATTTTTAATTTAAACTTTGTAGCAAACGACATTAACACTCATTATTGGGAGAAAGAAACATTTTCTATCTCGAAAAATAAAGAGTGGAGGGAAATTTCAGAAAAGACGATAACTGCTCTATCGTATGTACAATTAAATTCCTTTCAGGATGATTTCTTTGAAGTGAATCGCAAATTTGCAAATGGACAAGGGTCTATGTACGTTATGGGGACATGGGCTTTAACTGAGATTGAAAAACATAATCCCAATTTACATTATGGAATTTTTCCATTTCCGGCAACAAATCAACCAAAACAAAATAAGGTTTTGGGTGGTGTTGATATAGGACTTGCTATTTCTTCTAATACGAAACATCCAAAGGAGGCCAAGCAGTTTTTAGCCTTTTTAACCAATAAGGAAATTGCTCAAAGACTTTCGGATTACGAGGGATCGATTAGTACGGTCAAGGGAGTTAATATTAATACACCTCAATTAGAATTATTAAATGAAAAAATACATGAAGGTAAAACCGTAAACTGGCCAAACCATTATTGGGCAGGAGGAACAGCTGCAGAATCCGATTTTCGGAAATATACCTTACAGTTTTATTATGATAAGAATATCGATACCTTTCTTAACAATCTCGAAGACATGTTTAATTATTATAAGGATTTAAAATAGAAGAAATAGGTGTCTGTATGCTTAGATTTCAACAAAAAATGATCATAGCCTTTTTACTTTTTATTTTACTGCCTATCATCATATTAGGGTTTGTATCATACAAAATTTCATCAACAACCTTACAACAAAAGATAAGCAATCAAACGGTTCAGACATTAAGGGCTGTTAATCGAAATATAGTGGCTTCTGTATCAGAAGTAAATGCTTTTTCAGACTATGTTATTTCATCAGGTGAAATTCACTCGTTTTTAAGAACAAATGATAGGACATCCATTATCGAATTTTACAATAAGAAGCAGGCGATTGCGGGCATTATGCATGGAAACTCGCAAATAGATGATTTTATTTTATATAGTAAAAGCGGGAGTGCTACCCATTTAAAAAATACACAGATTCCATCATTTAAAACATTCCAAGCAAGCCTTTTTAATCATCAAATACTGCAAGAAAAAGGAAGATCCGTTTGGTTAACCCCGTCTGAAATTCATCCATTTAATCATGAAAAAAGGTTTGTGCTAACTCAAGGAAGAGTGGTAAAGGATATTGATACTCTTACTGACTTAGGTTACTTGATTTTAGACGTCAAACTAGACCTATTTGATAATATCTTTAAGGACGTCCAAGAAGATACAGCATATGGAATGTTAGTCAATCAAAATGGGACGATATTATATTCATTAGACAGGGATTTAATTGGTAAGCAGTTTGATATCGACCAATTCTCTGAGATTCAATCACAGGAAAATGGATATCTCATTGATTATTGGAATCGTGAGAAAAGCTTAATTACGTATATGCCGTCAAGTTTTACTACTGGAACGAATTCATCTGCCATTTTGATTTCTATTAAACCTTGGAAGGATATTTCCAACGATATTCAACATATTCGAAATACAACGTTGTTAATTGTCGCTTTTGCTGTAATCATTGCCGTCCTTTTTAATGTTTTATTCTTAAAAAATATTTCGCGTTTCATTCAAGAGCTACTAAAACATATGAAACTAGCTGAAGTAGGTATGTTAAGTAGTCGAATGGAAAGTTTCAAATTAAAAGAATTAGAGAAAATTTCGTTAGGATTTAATAACATGATTTCTCGGATTCAACAATTATTGAAAGAAGTGGAAACCGAACAGGAACGTAAGCGGGAAGCGCAATTCAAAGTGCTGCAACAACAAATTAACCCTCATTTTTTATATAATACGCTTGAATCAATCAATGCGCTTGCTGCATTAAATGGCCAAAAAGAAATTAGTAAAATGACGATTAATCTCGGAAAATTATTACGGATTAGTATTAATGGAGGCTATGAAGTTAAGGTTCAAGATGAGATCCGTCATGTCATTAGCTACTTAGAAATTCAAAAAATCAGATATGATAATCGATTTTCATTCATGGTTGAAGTAGACGAAGGGTTGAAAAACGAACCTGTTTTAAAACTCATTCTCCAGCCGCTCGTTGAAAATATCTTAATCCATGCGTTTGATCAGGAACACGTCGGAATCATCAAAATTAGAGCTGCCATGACCAATGGGCAAGGTCAATTTTGGGTTGAGGATAATGGCAAGGGAATTGATAAAAAAGCCTTGTTGAAATTAAATGGCTGGGAACCAGAGAAATGTAACGGCAGAGGTCATGGGATTCGTAATGTTCAGGAACGATTAGGACTTTATTATGGTGAAAATTATGGGTTAATCATTTGTTCAGATGAAAAGAATGGAACGATAATAAAAATTTCATTTCCAATAAAAGGTGAAAAACATGGGCTTTAAAGTATTAATTGCAGATGATGAACCACTAATATTAAAGAATCTTACACAAATTATTGATTGGCACGCATTAGATTGTCTGATTATAGGTACCGCCCAAAATGGCCAGGAAGCATTAGAGATACTAGAAAAGGAACGAATTGACCTCCTATTAACGGATATATCGATGCCGGGGATTTCTGGTATTGACTTATTAAAGCAGATACAAAAATTACCTTATCAACCGATTACATTATTAATAAGCGGTTATGATGATTTTGAATATGCTAGAGAAGGTTTAAAAAATAATGCCCTTGATTATATCCTAAAACCGATTGATTATGATGAATTACAAGAATGCGTTGAACGTGCTATTGGGGAATTGAAAAATCAAAAAATAAAGGAACATGAGTATGAAAAATTCCTGATTTATGAATTGATTACAATGGAAAATATAAAACCGGAAGTGATCAATAAATATCAGCCCTATATTGCGATGGCAGTGAAATCCCCTGAGCAAAATATAGAATCGATCATTCACCAGATCCATGATTCCTGTATGAAAGGGAATACGAAGCTATTTATTTATCGAATCTCGGATGTGGATGTCATTGTCGTGCTAGAATTCTCAAACAATTTACCTGTTCCAATTGATGGATGTGTGAAGGGTTTTGCCCAACAAATCGTCCAGGAAGCTTCACAAAAATGTATAGTATCCATTGGTCCATCCGTAGAATGTTTATTGGATATACGAAAATCAGTAGATCATACAAGGGAATTAATCAAGTTTGATGCCTTTATAAAGAGTGCTATTATTACTGACGGACTGATCAAAGAGGAGTATAAACGAAAACAAACATCAGCAGACTTGATGAATAATGCAATATCTTTTATAAAGAATCATTTTGAACAAGATTTGGGTATAGAGCAAGTGGCAGAACAGGTTGGTTTGAGTGTAAGTTATTTTAGTAATCTTTTTAAACAAAGAACTGGAGTAACCTTCCTTGAATATTTGACGGATGTGAGAGTCAATTACGCATGCCTGCTTTTAGAAAATCTAGATTTAAAGACGTATGAAATAGCTCAAAAAGTGGGCTATACGGATCAACGATACTTTAGCCAGGTCTTTAAGAGGAAAATGAAGAAAACACCAAGTGAATATCGAAAACTATTTAAGAAAGATTAGCTTTAAGTCTCTCAATATTTTTTTGGGAGGCTTTTTCCATTTCGAAAATAGTAAAAATTTAAACAATCATAAGAGGAATACCTCATTTTGAAAGCGTTTCAATTATTTTATGCTTAATATGTGAAAACGCTTTATGGAAAAAACAAGACAGAGGGGGAAAAGTAGTGAAAAAACTGTTCGCAATTAGTATGTCTATTGTCTTATTATTAGGAATCTTGAGCGCATGTAGTAGTGATAGCGCATCAAAGAGTGAAAGTGGAGCCGTTAAATTAACATTATGGCATCCAAAAGGGGATACATCAGAAGCGTATAAAGAAATTATTAAAGAATTCAACAAGGAAAACAAAGGGAAAATTGAAGCAGAACTTACATTAATTCCTCGAGGTAATAAATATGCCTATGAAGATAAAGTTTCTGCTGCAGCAACAAGCGATACACTTCCTGATTTGGTAGCTATGGATGGTCCGAACGTGGCCAACTACGCTGATTCTGGGATTATCCAGCCTATTGACGGTCTTGTCGAAAATCAAGATGATTTTGTAGATTCGATCATTACACAAGGTACGTTTGATGGTAAGTTATATACCGTTGGAGCCACAGAATCAACAGTTGCCTTGTTTTATAACGTTAAAATGTTAAAAGATGCGGGTATCACACCTCCTACAAAGCTAGAAGATGCATGGACATGGGATCAATTCTATGAAGCTGCTAAAAAATTAACAGATAAAAAGAAAGGTATTTATGGTGTAAACTGGACCCTCGATTACGGTGAATGGATTATCTATTTCTCAGGTCCTACCGTATGGAGTAATGGTGGAAGCTTTATTGCTGAAGATGGTACAAAAGCTGATGGTTTTGTAAATGGTCCAAAAACAGTGGAAGCTTTAAAATACCTTCAAAAGTTTACAAAGGAAGGTCTAGTTAATCTACAACCTAAACCAACTGAATTTGAAGATGGAAAAGCTGCAATGATGTTAATGGGTTCTTGGGAATGGAGAAAGTTACAAGATTATCCTAAGACTGAGTGGGGGATTACTTATTATCCAAGAAGCAATTCTGGAGAGCAAGTTTCACCATCAGGTGACTGGAACTGGGGAATTTCTACGGATACAAAGCATAAAAAAGAATCAGCCACTCTTCTGAACTATATTATGAATAAAGAAAATATCATTAAATTAGCAAAAGCTGATAATAAGCCAGCAGCACGTATGTCTTCATTTGAAGAAATGACAGAATGGAATGAAGCACCTCTTAACATCTTAAAAGATCAAGTGTTAAATACAGCTCATCCTAGACCTGCTACAACTTCATACCCTGTATTGTCTACTAAGTACGGGCAGGCCGTTCAAAATATTTTCCTTGGCGGTGACGTTCAGGAAGAATTAGATAAAGTAGCGAAAGAAACTGATGAAGATATTGCACGTAAAAAATAAAAACTAGATAAAGGCAATCGTATGATTGCCTTTTTTGATACTACAATGTGGAGGTGTAAACATGGCGGAAATTGTTAAAAGCGGTGATAGTCACTTGGCATACAAACGTGAAAGTCCAATGACCTACAAACGTCAACAAAAAGTGCTAGGGGTGTTGTTCTCTCTTCCAGCCTTAGCATTATTGTTTACATTTTTGATCTTGCCGGTTATATTGGCGTTCTTCTATAGCTTTATGAATTACAATATGTTAAACCCAGATGCAAAAGTGTTTACCGGCTTCGATAATTATATAAGACTTTTTCAAGATAAAATCTTTTTTACCGCATTAAAAAATACATTGTATTTTACCGTTCTTGTTGTCCCGCTTCAATGTGGCGTGGCGCTTTTGTTAGCTATTCTTGTGAATAAAAAGGTGAAGGCGGCTTCCCTAGGACGCGTATTTTTCTTTAGCCCGGTAGTCACCTCCATGGTGGTTGTCGCTATTCTTTGGACATTTTTATACAACGTGGATAATGGATTGATCAATAATGCATTGAACTTTTTTGGATTTGAAAACCAGCCGTTTTTGTTAAGTCCGGACCAAGCGATGAACTCCATCATCTTTATGTCTATCTGGCAAGCTGCTGGATTTCAAATGATGATCTTCCTGGCAGGATTAAAGGATGTCCCTGAGGAATTATACGAAGCGGCTGAAATAGACGGTGCAAATGTATGGCAGAAATTTAGGAATGTAACCCTGCCGTCTATCCAACATGTGACTGGTTTTGTCCTGATTATCACAACGATTCAAGCCTTTCGATTATTTATCCAGCCTTATGTTATGACGAATGGTGGACCGAGTGATTCAACAAAAACGCTTGTTTTTATGCTTTATGAAAATGGCTTCCAATTTCGTGATGTAGGTTATTCTTCTGCGATCGCCGTAGTCTTTTTCCTAGTAGTTATCATTACGTCATTGTTACTTAAAAAACTATTAAAACAATAAAGGGGTGGATTGATGATGACAAACCGTACAAAAAAACGTATAGGAAAAATGGGTATTACAATTAGCATCCTCGTGCTTGGGTTTTTGTTTATCTCCCCACTCCTTTGGATGATCATTGCATCCGTCAAACCTGAAACATTGATTTTTAAAGATATGGGATTTGAAGCGTTTATTCCGAAAGAAACGACCTTTGATAACTATGCAAAAATTTTATTCAACGAAAATATTAACTTCTTTCATTATATGGGGAACAGTTTATTTACAGTTGGAATGATTGTCATCTTAGGTACAGTCGTCAACTCCATATGTGCCTATGCACTTGTAAAATTGAAATTCCCCGGCAGTGATCTCATTTTAATTATCATCATTGCTTTATATGTTGTTCCATTTGAAAGTGTATTAATTCCCCTCTATATTGTTGTCAATAAATTTGGGTGGATTAATGAATTTCCGGCACTCATTATTCCGTTTATTGCTAGTGCATTTAATATCTTCTTATTCAGACAATTCTTCATGGGTTTTCCAAAGGAATTGGAAGAAGCAGCACAAATCGATGGAGCATCCCCATGGCAAACCTTTGTCCGGATTGTTGTTCCTAATTCAAAACCTGTGTTTGCGACAGCTGCCATTTTAACATTTGTCACCCATTGGAGTGATTTTATGTGGCCACTTATTGTTGCAACAGATCAGTCTATTCAAACTGTACAAATTGGGATTCAATATCTCTTTACAGATAATAACATTCAATATGGTCAAATCATGGCTGCACTTACGTTAACAACGATTCCTGTTATCTTGATATTCATATTTTTCCAACGCTATTATGTCCAAGGGATCACTTCAAGCGGCGTAAAAGGTTGATTAAGGAGAAAGCAATATGTTCGAAATTGTATCTTTAGGCGAATTATTGATTGATTTAATCCCCCATAATGACTATACACCCGATAACCCTTCCTATGAGGCAAAAGTAGGTGGGGCACCAATCAATGTGTTGTCTGGATTAGCGAAGTGGGGACACTCCACTGCTTATATTTCAAAGGTAGGAAACGATGCATTTGGAACCTATTTGAAGAAAAGTGTCCAAAGTGAAGGGATCAATGTTGATTACGTGCTCATGGAAGAAGCGGCACCAACTACTGTGGCCATTGTTTCTCTCGATGAAAATCGGGATCGGACCTTCGATTTTATTCGTAATCCTGGTGCTGACCAACTTTTAACGAACGATGAGATTGAATACCATCTGATTCGGGAGGCGAAGATTTTTCACTTTGGTTCTCTTTCCTTAACCCATCATCCTTCGAGGGAATCAACGCTAGAAGCATTGAAATATGCAGAAAAGGAAAATAAAATCATCAGTTTCGACCCGAATTATCGTCCATTATTATGGGAAAATCAAGAAGATGCCAAAAGGATGATGATAGACGGGTTAAAATGGGCAGATATTGTAAAAATTTCCGATGAGGAAGTACAGTTTATTATGAATGAAGCTGATCCACTAAAAGCCTCTCAACTGCTTGCCGAAAATTACCATATTCCATTGTTGTTTATGACAAAAGGAAAAGAAGGTGCCATGGTCATTTGCAACGGGCACCTACTTGAAGAAAAGGGGATTGAGGTACAGCCAGTTGATACAACAGGAGCAGGGGACGCCTTCATGGCCTCTGTGCTTCATCAGTTTTTAGTAAAAAGCAAACCGATTCAAGAATTAACGAAAACTGACTTAAGTGATATGCTTCAATTTGCAAATGGTGTGGCGGCACAAACTACTACAGTAAAAGGCGGGTTTAGCGTCGTACCTGCCTTGGATCATTTGGAAACTATAACTGGAGGTGTTCCTCATGTACGATGAACAATTTCGACCGCAGCTTCACTTTAGCCCAAAAGAAAAATGGATGAATGATCCAAATGGGTTGGTATATTACAAGGAAGAGTACCATCTTTTTTATCAATATCATCCACATGATATCGTATGGGGGCCTATGCACTGGGGCCACGCGGTAAGTAAAGACCTGTTACACTGGGAGGAATTGCCGATTGCTCTTTACCCGGATGAATTGGGACAGATTTTTTCAGGCAGTGCGGTTATTGATAAACAAAACACCAGTGGATTAAAATCTTCTGATGAAGATGTGATGGTAGCAATCTTTACCCATCATGGTAAGGACAATGAAAAGCAGAGCATTGCTTATTCCAATGATCGAGGGCGATCATGGACTAAATATGCTGGGAATCCCGTTATTGATAATCCGGGAATAAAAGATTTCCGAGACCCAAAGGTATTTTGGCATGAGGAGTCACAAAAATGGGTGATGTCTCTAGCATGTGGTGATTGTATTCATTTTTATGGGTCACCAAATCTAATTGATTGGAATCTTCTGTCCACATTCGGCAGTGAATACGGTGCACATGGAGGCGTTTGGGAGTGCCCGGACTTAATTCCATTGGCGGTGAAAGGTGAGAACGAAAGGAAATGGGTATTGATTGTTAGTATTAACCCAGGCGGTCCGAATGGAGGATCCGTTGTCCAGTATTTCATTGGTGATTTTGATGGGACGACTTTTTGCTGTGATGATGAAAACGAGGTAGTGAAATGGGCCGATTTTGGGCGTGATTTTTATGCAGCCGTTACATGGAGTAATCTCTCTGAACCTACTTGGATTGGATGGATGAGCAATTGGCAGTATGCCAATCAAGTCCCGACAAATCCTTTTAGAAGCGTGATGTCTATTCCGAGGAAGTTGAGTCTGCGCAGGCAAAAAGGTGATTTGACCTTAGTTCAAACACCATTTGACCTATCATCTTTATATAAAAATCCGATTCTATCTAATGAAACTATAACCTTACAATCCAGTCAATCTGGTCCAATTGTATTGGATAATCTCCAATTTATTGCAGAAGCAAATGTGGTAAAAAATACGGCTTCCTCTTTTTCCATCACGCTTAGCGGAGAGCAGGAGAAACTGCAAATTATCTTTGATCGTGTAAAACATGAAGTGAGGATTGATCGAAGAAATAGTGGTCAAGTTTCATTTTCAGAGCATTTTGCGAGTGTGGATACGATGCCATTAGCTGAAGTTAATGATTTTACCTTCATTCTAGATAAAACCTCGATTGAATTGTTTGTCAATCAGGGTAGTCGTGTCATGACAGAGTTATTCTACCCTTGTGAATCAGATTATAAGCTAGAGTTTATGGCAACCGAAGGGGAAGTTGTTTTATCCAATGTAACTATACACAGCCTTGAATCTACTTGGAAATAAGAAAGGAAGATAGACATGAATCCTTGGGATGGAAAAACCGCATTATTCATGAGAACTGTAACGAACATCATGATCCTAAATCTCTTATGGGTTATCTGTTCTATGCCCGTATTTACGATTGGACCCTCAACTGCTGCGATGTATGGGGTAATAAGAAAGTGGCATTTATATAAGGATCCTAGTGTTATTCGAAGTTTTATTCATGAATATCGGTTATTTTTCAAACAAGGATCTATGGTCGGTACTGTTTGGATCTTCCTTGGTTTTTTACTTGTGTTAGATGTAGTCTATTTCCTGCAAATTCCAAGCAACGTAAAAGTAGTGCTGATTGTCATAACCATAACGGCTCTCATCATCTATCTTTTGACTAGTGCCCTATTGTTTTCTATTCTGGTTCATTATGAAACAAAAGGAATTGGACTTATCAAACAAGCATTTACATTTTCATTGATTGATGTAAAGACAACCTTTGCAATTATACTTATGTGGATTGCAGCAGGCATTGTACTTTTTTATGCTCCATTAGCTATTTTTGTCATTTTTGTTCCTGTTTCGATGATTTCGTTCCGATTTGCATTGATTTCATTTGATAGGATTTGTAAATTACCTAAGATCCAATCAAAATATATTGCCCTAGAAAAATGAGGAAACCTTCCTGCTTCTCCTCTTTTTTGTATAACTTTGATGCAGGGGTCAGATCAAAGAGCTTAAATTTATCATTTGAAAAAGAAAACCTCATTTAGACACGTTCTGGTGAACCGGGTCTAAATGAGGTTTTTCTTTTTCTACTATTGATTTTTTTCTTCTGCCAACTGTGCGGAAAGTATTAGCCATTCACTGCGGCAAGCTCTTCTTTTCGTTCATCCCCGGAGTGATCAAACTCCTTGATCATCGCTATAAACGGTTCAATGAATTGAGGATCAAATTGTTTTCCAGAGCAGTCGCGCAATTCAGCGATCGCTTCATGGAAGGTTTTTGTTTTTTGATAAGGACGCTCGGTTGTCATTGCGTCAAAGGAATCGATCACACAGAGAATTCGCGCCAGCTTTGGAATCGATTTTCCTGCTAAGCCATATGGATAGCCGTTCCCATCATAGCGTTCATGGTGGAGTTCAACTAGCGGAATCAAGTCTTCTAATTTCTTATTCGTTGAAATGATCTCTTTTCCGTAGGTTACGTGCTTCTTCATCAATTCCCATTCATGAGGCTCAAGCTTTCCTTTTTTATTTAAAATCTCCCGCGGGATTTCTATTTTTCCAATGTCATGAACAAGAGCTCCAAGAATCAGCGTTTTGCGTTCATGAATACTTAAGTTAAGCATTCGTGAAAAATCAACCGCATATTGGTAGACCCGTTTACTGTGGCGATAGGTATAGACATCTTTTGAGAGGAAGATCTTTAATTGAAACTCCGCTTCCTCCAACTCCTTTTCAAGTGAAAGCGAGTGATGAACGGAATATTCGGAATGCCCATTATAGATTTGGACAAGATTTTTCCCTTGGTTTTTCGCCGCATACATCGCTTGATCCGCTTTGTTCAGAAGTTCAGAAATATTGTAGGTCTCTTTTTCACATTCGGCAATCCCAGATGAAAAGGACAAGCAGCCGTAAGGGAGACGTTCCACCCCTTTATAGTAGGTGTCATTTACTTTCTTCCGTAATTCATTCATGAACGAATAAGCTGTTTTACGATCGGTGTTTGGCATGATAATCGAAAATTCTTCGCCGCCATAGCGTGCAACGATAAAATTTGCAGCGTCGGACTCGGTTTTTAAAATGGCACCAAATTCTTGGAGCAGATGATCCCCTTGAATATGCCCGTACAGATCGTTGAATTTTTTAAAATCATCTATATCAAGGATGACCACACTTAATGGCTGATCCGTTTCCTTTGCGATCGCTACTTCTTTTTCCAAAATTTCTTTAAAGTAACCATGGTTATTGAGACCAGTAAGGGTGTCTTTGTTGGCTTTATCCAGGGTTTCTTGAAACAAGCGGAAATGTTCATTAAATGCTACCGACAAAAGGATCGAAATGCACACAAACATAACGAGGCCCAAGATTGGATTTACCTGAATAAGAATTCCAAGTACAAGTGAGAGTAATAATGTACAAAGGTAGCTTACTAGAAAGGTTTTATCCCTTACAATTCCGGTCATTAATTTAATCGAGCTTTCTGTTTGCAGCAGAAGGAAGTATAAACTGATTAAAATCGTGTTTAGAATAAAATAGGCACTAAGTGAAAGAATGTAAGGTAATAAGTTGCCTGTATTAATGTCACCTACGACTCCATTGGTCGAAGTAAAGAGAAAATAGGAAAGAATCATCATAATACTATAGATTGAAAAATTGAATAGATGTTTCCACCAGACAATCTTTCGTTTATATATGGCATAGATCACCGAATTGATTAGTAAAACTTCTAATGTAAAATTTAAGCCAAATAAAAAAATGCTGGCTAGATAAATTGCAGAGTCCATCGAAATGGAATTTCCGTCAGGTGGAATGGGGATCGTGTAATGATTTAGGAGTAATATCGCTCCTACTAAGGTAAGGGTAATTACTAATTTTGAAGTATCGAGGAAATTAAAGGGTTTTAACAGTAAAAATCCTATACTTCCGAGAAATGAAACCATCAATAAATAGAGATTAGCCGGTTGTTTGATTCTGTCCATTTTTAATCACTCATATCTAAAAATATTAGAATGGAGAAGTAAGATAATTTTACTCCTCCATTCTTCTTATTATATTAGTTTCATTCCAGATGTTAAAGCAATAATCATTGAAGCAAGAATAATAGCATTTACGATAACACTTGTTAATTTAAGGCCTTCTGGCTTTTGTGGTTTCATTTGGTTTCACCTCCTTTAATGGAGAGTGACCTTTCATGCCTATTCTTTGCTGCAGGGTGTTTTAGCATTAAGTATTGAATAAAGAGGAAGGCACCGATATTCATAATTATATCACCGATGCTAATAATTTGTGTTCTAGGATATGGGTCTGTAATTGGGATAATATCGCCTAAGATGCCTAGTTTTGTAGATTCTGTTAGCGCTGTATGCTTCGCATATAATTGCTCTTTAAAAACATCGAGATAACCAGCTGGTAAAATAGATGCAGCATCTAATGATACCGGCATTCTACCGCCGTTCGTCACCATAACCAAGAAATTGAGAAATACACCTAGTAAAATCAGATTAAAACCTGCGTTTTTGCGGTTTATAAATAAAAATAGTAAACCGAGTACATATACCACAATGTATATGTATCCGCTTACCTGTCCGAGAAATTTGCTATCGTTTTGGAGAATAAAAACGGCTAATTCAACGACCAATAATAGCGGAAAGATCCATCCCCACTTTAGCTTTAGTTGTGCCAGTGCTCTTAAGTTCCCTTTGCGAAGAAAACCTACGATAAACGAAATAATGATGCCGTCAAATACCATCAGCTGATACCTACCTATGCCAGAATATATAACAAATAGAAAGAGTTCAAAAATTCCATGAAGAAAAAATATTCCCACAATAATATAATCAAAGATATTCGTCGAATGCAAGGAGTATTGCGTGTTGTTTGTGTCGAATTTGTGTATATTCTGATGTCTTGACTCGATTAATCTTGTTTCATAGGATTGTTCCACGATACCTTAATAGAATAAAAGATTAAAGTTCGGCTCAATCTCCGTTAAAGAGGTAGGGATCTATCTGATTTTATGGATGCGCAAATAAAAGGTGTTAATGCGCAAATAAAAGCTGATAATCCGCAAATAAACAATGACATTTTTCGATTACGCAGCGTTTGAGGAGGCAAAAAGTTGGAAAACTCGTCTCGATGAGCAGTTTATCAGCGTATTTTTGAAGGATATCGGCAAACTGGACCATTTTATCAGCGGAAATTCAACTTTATCAGCGAATCAATTTTTCCACAAATAAAACCGGCTATTTATTACGTGGAGTGCAAGATGTCCATTAGTAAGCTCCAGAAAAGAGGTGTTTTAAAGATAGTTCTCGACAAACTTTTCAGCCATTTAGAGGAATAAATCCAGGAATGGCACGGGCTGAGCCCTCTTTTAATCAAACGTTTATATAGTAGGGAAAAGGGGCGGAATTAATAGAATGGTGTAAGTTCAAGCAAAACCAGTCTGTTATTGTGGAAATAATGGTTATTTCCTGCGGAATGATCCCGGGTAAACCGACAATTTCCCGCCTGCATTAGCAGGGGAAATCCTTATAGGTCAATACTTGCAGCTGTTTCAACCAAACGTTTGATTAGTATAGCATATATGGTATTTAGTCGAATGGCCGTCGTTTAATGGCAATAATGGCTATGGTGCTATTTATTTCCTATTTCCAGTCCATTTTTCAACAATTAATTTACGTATTTGGAGAGACAAACGCATATTTATCAAGGGATGTCAAAGTTTTAATCAAACGTTTGATTGAAAGGGAAACTTGGGGGAAATGGGTGAGATTTGTCATTTCATTGGATGGATTTGGAGTAAATAATCAACGGGCGGGCGGAAATGGAGAGGAGTTTTGAGGAGAGCGAGAACTAGTACTCAAGAGGCTGTAACCGACCGTGAAGGCGAAAAAAGAGAGAGAGTTTGGTCGTTAAGAGAGGTTCTATGTGACCGTGAAGGAAGAGAAAAGGAGAGTTCGGTCACATAGAGAGG
>NZ_JAGGQY010000106.1:0-11911 GCF_018613105.1 Bacillus sp. ISL-77 | reverse complement strand
TGCACTTATTTTGTCTACTTGACGTTTCCTCTCACAATGTGCACATTCTTTTAAAGATCTTTCAATCAGAATAAAAAAGAGATACTTATCCTTTACTAGTAGGTCACTTATTTTCTACTTTGACGGTTCCTCTCACAATGTGCACATTCTTTTATAGAATTTTCATTTTAGAATAAAGGAGCTATCTGCTCACCTTCTACTAGTTGTGCACTTATTTTCTACTTTGACGTTTCCTCTCACAATGTGCACATCCATCATCTTAAAAATAAAAAGAGATATACCCATCCTTTACTAGTAGTGCACATATTTTCTACTTTGACAGTTCCTCTCACAATAGGCACTCCCTTTTAAAATATCCTTCATTCAGCATAAAAGAGTATCCTCATCCTTTACTAGTTGTGCACTTATTTTCTACTTTGACTGTTCCTCTCACAATGTGCACACCCTTTTAAAGATCCTTTATTCAGCATAAAAGAGTATCCTCATCCTTTACTAGTTGTGCACATATTTTCTACTTTGACGGTTCCTCTCACAGTGTGCACACCCTTTTTAAGATCCTTCATTCAGCATAAAAGAGTATCCTCATCCTTTACTAGTTGTGCACTTATTTTCTACTTTGACGGTTCCTCTCACAATGTGCACATCCTTTTAAAGATCTTTCATTCTGCATAAAGAGATATACTCATCCGTCTAATAGTGCACTTATTTTCTGCTTGACGTTTCCTCTCACAATGTGCACAGACTAAGCCTAAATCATGTGCAACCTTTCTTTACTCCAAGCGACCTGGTCATTATTAAATGATTGACGCTCCCTTTCACAGCAGTACATTAAAATCCTGTGTGCAACTTTTTTTTCCTGACGTTTGCTCTCACAATATGCACAAATCCTTTAAAAGGCTGCATTTTTTGTCTGAATGAAATCCTTGATTTAATAGTAAAAATTCATAAATTTCTTATAAAAACACAAAATATTGCAATGTTTGCTCTTTCTTGTGTTTGAAAATGAAGGATAATGACGTTTCCTCTCACACAAACTAGCAAAGATTTCTGTGCAAGTTTTTTAGTTCTGCTTTTGTTTTAATAGACTCTTTTAAAAAAACGTTGATATATCAACGTTTCTCCCAATCCATTAATCAATCAGGTATGACGTTTCCTGTCACAATATGCACAAATTATAAAAAACAATGACGTTTCCTTTCACATAAAAAATTTTAAAGTTTTTTTCAACCCCTTGGGGGACAAGGGATTGACGCCTGTTGTGCAACTTTGAAAATCCCTTAATAAAGGTCATCATTTCCTCTATTTCCATTCTGCTATAATTCAAACTAGGAAAATAGACGAGAGGAGGGCCCCTGGAATGAACAGTAAAATGAGAATCGACGGTTTTCGAATGCATCATGCCATATTGGAAGAATTTCGTTTTCTACGTGATGAGTCATTTGAGCGCCCTCCTGCATCTGCCTATGTTGTATATATGACCATGTTAAAGCAATTGGAAGTAGAACAGAATCAACGCGGCATGCTAAAAGAATATAATCTTTCTTCATGGGCTAAGAAACTTGGAATCTCTTATTCTACTCTTTGGGGAGGAAAGCGATTTCTAGAAGATCATCATTTTGTGAAAGAGGAAATTCACGAAGGATTACCTGTTTTAGTTCTAAAAGATGTCGAAAAGTATAATACACCTGAACATAATGGTGGGGTTCTCAACTACCTGATCATACCACATGGCCTTTTTGACACAAATATATTAGCTGAATTCGTCCGTACTTCAAATCCTGAAGGGATCGAATTACTCTTATCCTTGCTTAACCAATTTCGTACTGGTATGTCTTTTAGCAAAACGGGTGAAGTGGAGAAAGTAAAGCAAGAAAGGACGATGAAAACACTCAAGTTTCAATTGAATAAAAATGCAAAAGGAGTCCGAAAAACATTAAGTGTTTTAGAGGCTCTATTTTCCATAGAATTTACTGGGATTGAAATGCGTGGTAAACAAATATGGATTAAGAAAGTTGGCTTTTCCTTGAAGCCGGAATGCGTGGAAGAGAATACAGATGAATTCAACGTGAACCCGCTTATGGCAAAATTATCAAAAGAGCTAACCTACTTCTTGGATGGACATCAAATTAAATATAAACCAAGAGACCAAATTGATGTCATGCTTTCTTTTAAACAGGAAGTAATGAATAAAATGAACTATTTACTGGATGAAGATAGAGAGAAATTCACTGTCAGGGATCGCTTTATAAAAAATTTCTTTATAGAAACAATGGATCAAATTGGAGTCTTAATACATACAGAAAAACAACGAACCGGAACGTTTCATTTTTACTCAATCGGTGCTTTTTTCAGGATGGCTTTCAGAAAGTATCTCCCTGGTGCTTTAAAAAAGCTGCCTTATGATCTAATCTTTGAAGCCAAAATTAGGGAATTTACTTTAACTGGTCAAGAACCCGCACTTTACAATCTAATTTAATAGAGATAATCAGCCTTGTGAAAAAAATGGACCCTCACAGGGCTATTCGTATTTGACCAAAATTAAAATCATAGTTCTATTTTTTAAAATAATTCCTTCTTGGAAAATCTGTCTTCTTCTTTGACAGATTTTCCAAGAAGGAATTATTTTTTTTGAGTAAGAGGCTCCGAATGTATACTTGTGTATTTGTTGATTTTTAAAATAAACCCTTGTGAATATGTAAATAGTTTAAAAAAATACTTGTGGAGATGTGAATTCTTTTTTATATTATTTGTGTACTAGTGGAAACTATGTTATTACTACTCTCTAAAAAGGCTGAAACCCTTCTCCCACAACGGATATACCCCGAAAATTTAAAATGCCTATTATTATTGTTTATCTTATTAAATATATATTTTTTACTAATTATATATATTCTTACTAAATATAATTTTTACGATAGAAATCCATGACTATAATATTCTTGTTAATTTAATACCATCTATTAAGTTTTTATTTTTTATTCCTTCATTAATAAAAACATGAGAGATTTTAAAAAGAATATTTACAAATGAGATTGCTTGGTTAAAAAGTAATATTTTAGTTAACCTACCCACTCCTCTAACAGACATATAAAATATAAATCGCCTTTAATACCAACACCAATTTGTTTCAAAGCTCGCCTAACACTAAGCAGCCTACCAAGGCGTGCTTTTTTTCCTTTAAGAAGGTGATGATAGGAAAATTGTTAATCATTCATCGTTAGAACCAAAACAGCAGCTAGATAAAACTCAAAGAAAAAGCAAAAGAAAAAGAATATTCTAGAAAAAAGAATGTTGAGGAATGAATGAGTTACACCGTGATACTTATATAAGAGGACATGGTACTGTAAGAAGGAAATAAGCAGGATTTACTTTCCTTTTATCGAAAAAGTAATGATGAAAGGAAGGATGCAAATGAATTTAGATTCAAAAAATTTGATTAGATGGGGAATACCTGGATGGATGCTCTTGGCTATATTAATTTCCTATTTTACAATAAGTGATTACGGGGCAGTAAAATCGTTCATATTTAGTAAGGATATTCCGATCATTGTCTCTTCCATTACAATTTTTATTGGGACTGGGATTATTATAGGCAATTTAATACATCAAATCAGTCTTAGTTTTGGATTAATTATGTGGATAAACAAGAATAAATACTTTAAAAACGAGTATGAGATGGACTTAAAAATTATTAAAAATCAATTCGGAAAAGAGATCCAAAGGATTTATAGTTACAAACTTGGGAATGTTCATGCTTTAAGAGTTTTATCTACTAGTTTATTCCTATCATTATTAATCTTGGTTATATTATCTCTAACGATTACTTTTTCGATAAAGATAGGTATCTTACTTCTAATAGTTCTTGGGCTTAATTGTATTGTGTTTTATAACTGGGTTTATTTTCAAAACAACTTGAATTATTTTATAAAGAAAATTAAGTCTGATTTTGAATAATAGGTTATGGCATCCGGTCGGGATGTTTTTTATTTATTAAAGTAAGGTGTTACGTTATGAAGCTTGATCAATACTTAATGATAAAATTAGTTCGAACGGTAGAAGGAAACTTAAGAAAAAATAATGTAAGCATTTAGGAAATTGAGGTAATGATGAGTATTAATAAGGTGACATTTACTAGAAAAAAGGATTCGTGAGGAGAAAATTGTTTACTTAAAGTTAACAATTAATTAGCAGAAAAAATCTTTTTTTGCTGAAATGTAACGAAGAAGGAAAGTGAGAACTATGAAAAACTACGTAACTTATACGTTCCATCAATTGGGTTAAAACGCGATTCAGAAGAATTGAATAGAGTGATAGGGGTCCATTCTGAGGATAACTACATCCTTCATTCTGTGTTGCCTAAAAATTAGTGAAGGTATACTGAAGGATATATTATAATTTTTGTCACAAACGTAGCTGGATTTGATCCATCCTTCGTAGTGTATTTTTTTATTTCAAAACAATACCAAATTTGAAATGCATGACTTTTTATTGTATTCTTCTGCCTTGTCACTTCAAATCATCTCTATCATCTTTAAATGAAATAGAGAAAGAACAAAATGCAGAAAGAAGAGAAAAACATGATGGTAAAATAAATGCCAATAACGGAAGACGCTTTTGATATAAAGTTCGAACAATTGAAAAATATTTCTAGGTAGTAGAAGATGTGAATTTCTTAACATAAAAGTTCTTTCTGTTGATGGAGATAATGATTCAGATTTTAACAATATTCAAATGAAAATGCTCCCAGGATTGACGGTGCATTCGAGATGTTAAAAGTTTATTTATCTGTAGAAAAAACTAGGATATTGATGGAAGTGGAAATTATCGTCAAATGTATTTAAGAGTTTTTAAAAATAGTAAATACCTATAAACATAATGATCTGTATAATATTCTTAAAAATTTTTTAGGATTTTACCGGAATAAAAGAATTGATCATTTAGGGGAAAAGGTGAAACACTAAATAGATTTTCTTATAGAATTTTTGAATGGATTTCAGCGAAGTGGAAAGTGGAGGAGTAATAAAGGTGAGATAAAAAAGCGCATTAACAATTTGTAGAATTTAAATTAATGCGCTTCTCGATCTTCCTGCATGTTTTGAATTTTTCTATCAATATATTTCTTATTTTTATTTTTAAACTCAGCTAAAATTTTTAACAAATCTTCGGTGTCCTTTAGGGATACATTTTCATTTTCTAAGTACTTTTCTAAAAGTGCTCCTTTTTGGATCAATCTTCTAGTTCTTTCTCGCCGATCTTCATTAGAAATTTTGTATTCTAAGGCTTTCTTTTTTTGCTCCAGGACTTTTATTTTGTCCTCAAGTTTATGTAACTCTTCATTTGTCATATTAATCACCCGATAGGTTTATGGTCGTCTCTTCCTCTTTTTGCTCTTCGTTGGATGATGCAACCTCGGAATATACCTTTACTTGGTCCTTAAACAAATCTATTAATGTTTTTGCTTCATTTACATCTTCAATTCCCCATGTGTCCATTAAGTACTTACCAATGTCTCTCTGGGAATTGGTCAAAATTCGTTTTTGTTTTTCTTTTAGTTTTTTAATTTGCTCTTCGATGTCAGTTATTTTGTCCTTTGTATTTTGTCTTGGCATTTTAGCACCTCTTTTTAGATAGTTTACTATATTATAACATTTGAACCAAATCATGGGAAGTGATATAATGGTCCCAATATCGAAGATAAGGGCGCACTTATATACCACTATCGTGGTATTGTGCGTCGGCCCTTTCTATGAAGGAGCCAAACTCGTGAGGCGTCTTAAAAATTCGCTTTGCTCATGTTTGTAAAAGATGGTGAGGTGACTATAACTATGGCAATCTATCATTTTTCTAATCAGATTATTTCAAGAAAAAAACAACAAAACACTATTGCGGCTGCGGCCTATCGTTCTGGTGAAAGACTGATAGATGATAGAACGAATGAAGAAAAGTTTTACAAAAGAAAAGTGAAACCGATTACTCATATTCTGGCGCCTAGTCATGCACCTGAATGGGTTTATGATCGTCAACAATTATGGAATGAAGTGGAGAAAAAAGAAAAACAATGGAATGCTCAACTCGCTCGTGAAATTAATGTAGCCTTACCAAAAGAATTATCCCACGCCGAACAAGAGCAATTAGCCATTGAATTTTGTACGGAAATTTTTGTTAATGATGGGATGGTTGCCGATTTATCCATCCATCGAGATGATGAAGAAAACCCTCACTTTCATGTGATGTTAACGATCCGTCCATTTAATGAAGATGGTTCATGGGGGAATAAACAAATGAAAGTGAAAGAAATAGTTGACGGAAAAATACAAGTTAAAGCCTTACATATAACCGATTGGAACACAAAAGAAAAACTGATGTATTGGAGAGAACAGTGGGCTCATTATGCCAATCGTTTTTTAGAGAAAAATGGTTTTTCAGAAAGAATTACTCATTTATCGAACAAAGATAGAGGGATTGAAATACTTCCAACGATTCACGAGGGTTTTGTTGCAAGGCAGCTGCAAAGCGAAGGTAAAGAATCCGATAGGATTAAAATGAATATTAACAGAAAAGAGTACAACCAAACGGTCATTGAACTTGCAGAAGCGAAGAAAGAAAAACAGATAAAAGAAAGAACTGACAAGTATGTTCGTCGCTTTACTCCTTTAGAGAAAAAGCAATTACGTGAATCAGCAAAACTGTTACGGATGTTTGTCAACTATGAAAATATTAATACTCGAAGATTACAATTAGGAAAATGGCAATCCCGACTTGAGTTTCATCAGGATTCCATTGATAAATATAAAAAAATAAGCCGGTTTGAAAAAGAAACAGAACTATTAAATCAGACAGAAGAAATCTTAAAAATTGAAACAAATAGATTCTTAGATAAATATTATCCGAATTTAAATAAGGAAGAACTATCTACAGATCAAAAAATTGAAGTTGTTGAAACCACTGTTTCTCAAAATAAATTGTTGAGCATCAAGGACATTGAAAGGGTTTTTCATGAATTAGAGATAAAACAAATTGAAAGAGATCTTCATGTTTTATTAAATAATCGACAGCAATTTGTATTATCCTTGCAGCAAGAACTACAAAATGCAGAGAAACAATTTGAGCATCTACGAACGAAAAATGGAATTAACTTTGCTGATCCATCTACCATAAAGAATGCTTCTGATAAAGATTTAAACCAAATGCAGTTTTTATTAAAACAAAAAGAAAATATGAATAAATCGTTAGACTTAATGGATCAGCTTTATGATCATCAGCTACAAGGTATGTATCTTAATTGGGATGGACGAAATTATTTAACAATTGAACAGAAAGAATTCTTTTTGATGGCAGAAGAGTTTTATGGAAAACCCATTTTGCCAACAGATTTCTCCAACCCACCAAGAAAGTATTCAAAACAGGAACAAAAAGAAATTATTTTCTCTTTGTATTGCATTAAAAATGTTAAAACTAATTCATCAAATAAGGATAAACATTATGATATTTTACGCTATAAATATCCTGATTTCCAAATTGATAATCAATCTTATATGAAAGTCTTTTATCATGAATGCCTGCGTTATTCAGATGAAATTGGCCCAGATAAAATTAATCAGCTTCACAGTGCGTTTAATGTTCAAACTTTTGAAAATGTCGAAGAATCATCATTTAAAGCTCCTAACACCTTTACACCACATCCGAATCATTATCTAGGTTCTATATCTCCTGATGGAACGGATTTCTTCTCGATTCTTGAAAGTGCAATCCGTGAAGCAGACCGCAAGTGGAGGGAAGATGAATTCGAACAGTATCACAAAAATAAAAAGAAGAAACGACAAAGAGGATTAGAACGATAGAAAGAGATTGAATGGATGAAAAAAGATAGTAACCTTTATAAAAAAAATCGCCAGCAATAAGTAATTTCATTGTGCAAGCACAAGCTAACTTTATAAGGATTGGAGCTTATGAAGATGGTTGTTTATCATTATGAACGTAACTTTAATTTGAAGCCATTGAGAGCTTTGAAAATGTCTTTTTTTTAACTTAATAAATAAAATAACCCTATTACAAGGAGAGAGCCCACTGATTGTGCCAGGATTTTATTTTTTTGACTTCATTTTTCCGTGTTATTAAGGAGTATGAATTAAAAAATTTTTAAGATGAAAGAACCTCTTCTTGTCCTTTATTGAGTTGAGTAATAGTGTAAAGGAGAATTCAGGCGGAAAGCTTAAGAAAAGTGAATTGAAAAAAACAACAGAATCTTGGCTTTATTTGGCTTTAGAGGTTGGCAAAAAAGCATGAGTCTTTATGGCAATTAAGAATCAGATATCGCTATCCTAAGTTATCCTATATTTACCTTTAAGAAAAATGGTTGCTAAACACTCTCATAGGGGGTTAGAAAATGACTAGAAAAAGGATTGACCATGTAGGAGTTATGGTACGAAACTTAGAAAATTCTATTAAATTTTATAAAGATGTTGTAGGTTTAACATTAAAAGGCACACTTCTCCATACAAATGGAATTATCCGATTAGCATTCCTTGGGTTTAATGAATCATATGAAACTGAATTGGAGTTAATTCAAGGCTACAATGATCAACTACCTGCGGAAGGTAAGGTCCATCATTTCGCTGTTACGGTGGACAATATTGAGGAAGAATTTAAACGTATTCAAAGCTTAGATGTAGAATTAGTGGATCAAGAAATTACTTCATTACCTAATGGATATCGCTACTTTTTCGTATACGGCTCAGAAGGGGAATGGGTTGAATTTTTTCAACGCTAAGAATTTACAATATCATTAGCAGAAAGAAGAGATTCTTCTTTTCTGCTAACGATATTGTAAGAACACTCCCATTTAGTTAAGACATTAATCGGTTTCAAAGTTAATCCAGAAAAGATCTTCTATAATATCTACTTGTTTTATAGCCAGCGTTAGCAGTTACATCAATGGGAAAACTCCGTTTGATTTGAAGAAGCTTGCAGAGGGGTTACTTGTTTGGGCAAATGTTATCACTTTTTTCAGGAGTGGGTACATATCTGACTTTTTAAATGTAAATCCAAAAGCGGTGGAAGATCTGGTTAACCTGATGGAATACAAGGAAAAGTGTTCTGATTACTTTAAAATCCATCATTTGAAGCATAAAACCAATAAAAAAGTCTGTTTTAAAATTGTACTGTTCCAGAATCTAAAATTTCAAGAATTTTAAAGGAGACTTTAATAGAAAAAATCCGAAAATATACGCTGATTAATTTCCTAACACTCATGAAAGTTGGAATATTGTTTAATTATTAAAAATATTCAGTTAAATTGACAAACATTTTAATTGATATGGAGCAAGGCAGATGAAGTGGATATTCGTTTATAAATGTTGCGATTTCCCGTGCTTTAGATTCAAATCCTAGCTTATCAAAAGAAATTTTCTCTACCGGCAAGTGATTCATTGCTTCCATCGTTTATCCCCCTTTTTGTTGTTTGTTAATAGCGGAGTTTTTTTATGATTACAGCGGCAATAATGACAGGTAACAGCGAAATTAGCTGAATTTACAATAATTTCGGCTGGGTTTAAATTCATAGTCTTTCTCCTTTTATTAGGTATTATTGATAAATTCGATTTGTCCTTTAAATGGTTTCAATTTAAAGCATTCTCGTTTACATAAGTGTTATTTTGTATGTTTTTTGCGTTTTTTTGCTCATTTTTATTAATTTTTGTATCTTTTCAATACCACCTTTCTATTGGTGAATTTTGATTCTGGATTCAATCTAAAACAACAAAAAAAGAGCTCAATGGCTCTCAATTAGCAGATATTCAGCTGCTTTCAAGTAGGAATTTAAAGCTTTACGATGTTTCCAAAGAAAACCAATAATTTCATTCTCATGTATGGGGTGCTCCTTCATATCCCAAAATGAATTGTTTTTTCTGTAAAAGGTAAATCCTTCATTCGGATAACTCATAAGGGTGAGATAGCCCTTATTTTTCGTATCTTCAAAGGTAAGATAATGTTTTGTGCCGTCCCATTCTGAAAAAACTTGAAAGTGACTTAGGAAGTCTTCAACGTCAGACTTTTTCTTAATAACCATGTGTCCACTCCCTTTCAATTATTTAATTTCAAATTCGACTTAATTGTTGTATGTTCCTGCTTTTGTGGGACAACTTTCACTTTTAAGGTCTGTAAAAATTCAGTGAAAGACGTTGCTTGCATAATTCTAAAGGGGTATGAACCATCAATGGCATAACGTTGATCTGATAGGATGAGGAGGTGCGGGAAGACTTTTTTATCTACTGGCTGCCAAGGTTCGTTTTCGATAATCCTGCTATCAAATAAATCTAAATATCTATTCATTTTATCCTTCATTTGCTTCTCGGAATAGATGCTTTTCTGCACTTCAATAAAAAATGGAGTTCTCCTGTATATACAAAATACATCAGGTTCTGCGGTACCTTTGTTTCCGTATTTCGGTTCTATCAAGAAGGTATTTAACTCCCCAAGTTGCTTAATCTCCTTGTAAATTGCAACAATAGCTAAGAAATGCCCGATTTTTGCACTGTTTTTCTTCATACTCACTTCCGGACCAAAGTAAACATAAGGCACAAAGGCTGTAGATCGTTGAACATAACCTTCACGGTGCAGTCTTAATAAAATATTATTTGCTGCATATTTCGGATTATTCAACTTTCGAAAGTGTAGTTCGGCGATATCATCTTTACTCATACATCTGAAGCGGTTTAAGTCGTCTATAATCGCCTTATCTCTTGCTGTTAGCATCATAACACCTCGTTAAAAACATCAGTTCGAAAACCCATCCTTACGGTGAGTAAGGACCGTACTTTGGTATCAAGTATGTCGTGTGACGGACGTTTTAACGATAAAATGTTGTAAAGGTTCTGGTGCAAAAAGTTCAACACACTTGCAAGTAATCTCTAAATCTTGGACATACTGATACTATTACTCTAAAAAAAGGGGCATGATCTGTATGGAAAACCAAAATTTATTCAAATGGAAACATTATCAGCCTGACATTATTTTGCTAACTGTAAGATGGTACCTACGGTACAACCTCAGTTTTCGTGATTTGGTGGAAATGATGGAGGAGCGAGGTCTGTCGATCGCTCATACAACGATTATGCGTTGGGTTCATCAATATGGACCTGAATTAGATAAAAGAGTACGGCGTCATCTTAAGCCAACAAATGATTCCTGGAGAGTTGATGAAACGTATATCAAAGTAAAAGGTCAATGGATGTATTTGTATCGTGCAGTGGATTCCGAAGGAAACACGATTGATTTTTATCTCAGTAAAACAAGAGACAAAAAGGCTGCAAAGCGCTTCTTCAAGAAAGCTTTGCGGTCTTTTCATGTTTCCAAGCCTCGAGTCATTACAGTCGATAAGAATCCGGCTTATCCTATAGC
This sequence comes from Bacillus sp. ISL-77, assembly GCF_018613105.1. Classification (NCBI taxonomy): domain Bacteria; kingdom Bacillati; phylum Bacillota; class Bacilli; order Caryophanales; family Bacillaceae; genus Bacillus; species Bacillus sp. ISL-77. The sequence goes on along the minus strand of NZ_JAGGQY010000106.1, from coordinate 514 downwards.
CATTGAAGAGTTGAAAAAAGAGAAAAGCATACCTGATGGTATGCAACTTAGACAACAGAAGTACTTGAATAACATAGTGGAGCAAGATCACCGCTTTATAAAAAAGCGACTCCGTTCTATGCTAGGATTAAAAACGTTTCGAACAGCCAAACAGATCATCTGTGGAGTGGAGGTGATGCATATGCTGAAAAAAGGACAACTTCTACAAGGGGTGAAGTCTGTCCACAGCGAGGTTGAATTCATACATAAATTATTTGGAGTAGCATCATAATTCATAGATGAAAAGGGTATTGAGATTCTATGTTTTTAACAAGTATATTTGCACCAGAACCATATATATTGTTATTGTGTAACACGTTTACCGGAGTATTCTTTTAACACCGCGTTCACCTTTAGCTGCACATTTACTGTAAAAGGATCTCTGGCTGTAAGCCGCATTTTGTATTTTGAACGGATACTTTCCACTGCTGCCATTTCCCTGCCCATGGTCACTTTTAAGGTTCCTTGACTATAT
>NZ_JAGGQY010000105.1:0-16016 GCF_018613105.1 Bacillus sp. ISL-77 | reverse complement strand
ACTTTTGGGGGTCACATCATTTACACCCTTTTTCATTTACTTTATTACTAGAAATATCATACATTCGAATTTTCTATAAATATATTTGTAAATGTACCAATGAAAAATAAACCAAGAAAAAAACGCACGAGTGTAGGAATCACTGTGCGGTTATTGGAGTCAGAAACCCCAGATTATGTTTTATTTCATAATAGTCTCTTTTTTCTTATTTTAGGTTGATTTTTGTACCAAGGCGAACAATCCAGGATGGATTTTCTCCTAGTTTGTCTTTTTCTTTTAACCCCTTAAGGATGGCAACCCATTCACCTCTTTTTTGACCAGTTTCTACCATTTGTTTTTGTATCTTTCCTTCTTTTTTTAGTACAAGTACATAGGTGGATTTTCCAGACCCTATGATGCTCGATTCAGGAACTGCCAGCAACCGCTTTGACTGCACTACTACGTCCAGTGTGGTATTGTAGCCAGGATAAAGGCCCTTTTGTGAATCTAAACTTGCTTTAAAGGAATAGAGCGGAATGGGATTTTGTTGTGTATCTTTATCCTTTTTTGCAGGTGTTTTATAGGTGGGATAATCACTAACCTCAGAAATTTTCCCTTTCCATTTCTTATTTGCAACTGCATTAGAAATAAGTGTTATCGGTTGGCCTGATGTAATTTTTGCTTTTTCTGCTTCTGTTAACTTCCCTTCAATTTGAAACGGATCATTAGAAGCGATTTGAATGATTGCTAGTTGCTGATTTTCTGTTGCACGAAAACCTTGACCTACATTTTTGTTCAGGCTTACTATTACACCATCAGTGTTGCTGCTAACAGTTAATGTATCGAGCTCGGCTTTTAGCTTTTCAGCCTGCAACGAATATTTTTCTACTTTTAATTCTGCTGCACGGAGTTCAGCTCTTGCTGTATTTAGTTCAGCATAAAGTGACTGGATCGGTTTAGTAGCAATACTATCTGTATCAACCACATCAGTTGTATTTGTTGTGTTGGTTGTATCAGTCGTATTTATTGTACCAAGTGTAGCAGTTGACTCAGCTTTCCTAATATCATTCTCTAATGACGTGATTTGTTCTTTCACCTGAATAACACTTGTTTCTGCAAGTTTTTTATTTATTTCTGCTTGTCCTAGCTCTGCCTGCAGTGTTGAGCCTTCATAAGAAAAGAGCTTTTGTCCTTTTGTAACAGTTTCCCCTTCTTTTACAAAAATCTCCTGAATCAACCCTTTTGTTGCATTTACATAAATCGTTTCAGTATGACTTTGTACGACGCGACCTGACACTGTTTTTGTTTCCAAAAATGTTTTTTCTGCTGGATTTATAAACACTAACTTCTCTTTACTTTTATTTAATTCAATTATAGCTACAAATATCAACACAGAAATGAGTAAAAGAACAAGGATTCCAATATATATCAATTTCTTCTTACTCGGGGTGCGTACTTGTTCATTTTCTGCACTAATTCTTTTTGTTGTTTCCATAACCCTACCCTTTTCTAAATAGATTTATAGCGAATTTTGCAATAAAGTGTAAAATTAACTACTTATTTTATTTTCCATTTTTTAAAAGGAAGTTTCAATGATTATTTTTAATTAATTAATTTACCATATTTGATGTGGGAGAACATTCAAGACTCGTAGATTATATAAAAGATTTTTTTTACATATTAAAAAATAATAATTTTCTGAGAATAAGATGCTATTGTTTTTGGATTGCAGAAATATTATAAAAGAAGATTTAATCATAAGAATTTGAGGGTCTATCGCAACATGAATTGGCACGTATGACAGGGCTTCGTCCCAACACAATAAGCCATTTGTGTTCAGACAATGTGGACAGAGTGTATCTATCAACAATAGAAATGGTATGCAAAGTGTTAGACATAGACATTCAGGAGTTAATCGAGATGGAGTAGTCCTCTTGCAATAGTAATCGTTCCATGTACGTCAAAGTTGCGAAAAAGTTTAAAAGGCAGGGAGAAAACAAAGGTAGGGTATTAGAGGATGAGAATGGTAGTATCTAATGATTTTTAAGTTTTTTTCAAGAAATAAATTAAATTTAATAGGATACACGTTTTAAAGCTATTGTGCGTACGAAATAATTTTAAAAAAACATTATACAGGGATTATAAGAATTATACTTATTCTCTATAAAAGTAGTAGTTTATTCGACACTCCATACACTAAAAAAGGACGGCTAACACAGAATTAGCCGTCCAATAAATATTATATAGCTGGATTTGCTTCCATTAATAAATTATCAGGTAAATTTAATTCATCGTCTGCTTTTAAAACTTTTGCAATGGGATTTTCACTCTCTATAAATGAAAATGTATAGTGCTCTGTGCTATTTACACTTTTAGCAGTAAACAATATTTCATAATTCCCTTCAGGTATATCAATTGCAACTGTTTCCATTACTGATCCTATCTCTATGCCACCCTTTTTAACTTTGAACGGAACAACAATCGCTCTTATTATATCATCATCATTTTCTATTTTTTTAGTCAACTTCACAGTAATCTTACAATCACCATCACTAGATAGCGTCCCAAAGGAAACTGAAACATCTCTCCACGAAAACCCTTGATTTACATGAGTTTCATTCCAATCATTAAAAGGGTTATCAATTCCATACTGAAACAATGCAATCTGTGAATAAAATATTTCAGTCTCAAAAGAAAACTCACTCATTATATAATCCCTCCATTATTTAAGTCTTACTCTTGTTCCATCTGGATAATTTCTTAACTTATTCCCTAAATAAGCACCTGCACCTCGGTTATCAGACGGACTAACAGGTCTTACACTTGCACCCATACCACCCTCTTCAAACATTGCTGGTGGGTATTCATCTAAATCCTTCCCTGGAACTTTATCAAGACCGCTTGCCTGCTTATCTTTTAATAATCCGTAATTCCAGTGGCTACAAAAAAACATCTTTATAGATGAATACAATACTCCTTTCTTTGTTTTTTTTGTTGTTTTTGTTGTTTTTCTAAAAGGGTTCATAAAACGAACGTTAAATAGACACATAAATTAGGATATATTAAGTTCCTTATTAGCCATAAAGACTAAAAGGTTGCCATTAAGGCAACTGCAAACCACGATATAAAGAGGTTATTAAAAGGGACAGGCATTACTCTTAAGCAGAGTTTTGATATGATCGAAGACCACGCTATTGTAGCAATGGTGGAAAATGAATTAGGAGTAAGCATCATGCCTGAATTAGTTCTGCAAGGTATACCATATAAACTTAGGCTTCTCAGTCTAGAACCGGAACAGCATCGAATGATTGGGATTGCTGCACTATCTCTAAAAGAAATCTCACCTGCTGCGAAAAAGTTCATTGAATATATAAAAACGCAAATAGACTAAGATTTTAGAGGTAAAAGTTTTAAGTACACTCCATCAAATTCATATTAATCTCAGCTTAAATTGAATTTAGGTTTAGTGAGAAATAAACAAGGAGCAAACTATAAATGATTGTTTGCTCCTTTTAGATGAATTCTGACTTATTCTTTGTTTTGCACTTCCTAATTCCAACTATAATTTTGAAATAAAAATTATCGAGTAATAAGTTTTAATCTTATAAATTCCGTAAAGCTTCTGCTATAGGAGTTTTACCATCGCCCATCGTTATGACTTTCCCAATGGTAGCTGGCTCTAGCAAACTTTGGGCTAAAGCGTCAACTACATTTTCAATAGAGTTCTCAGCAGGATAGTCAATATTAACATCTATTTCCCCAGACCCAGGGGTTTCTTTTAAAACTCCCGGCTGTAATATGGTATAATCCAGCTTTGTATTATTGATGAGCCACTGATCAGCAAAATGTTTGGCAATATTATAGTCCGTTATATCTTTTAGAAAAGACTCATTCCATTTGTCTTGATCCAGAGAAAAAACGGAACTAAGCATAATAAACCTCTTAATGTTCTTGCTCTCAGTAGCACGCATGACTTTAACAGCACCATTTAGGTCAATCTTCAATAAATCTTTCCCTCTAGAACCAGCTACAAAGAAAATAGCTTCTGCGACATACATCTTTTCAGCAATTTCATTAGGGCTTGCCAATAAATCAATATGAACATGTTGAACATTGCTCAAATGACTAGTAAGATTATCTCTTCTTGATCCTGCGTAAACGAAGTGTCCATCTTCAGCTAGTTTTTCAACAAGGCGTGATCCAACTCGACCATTAGCACCTACAACTAACACCTTCATAATTAACCTCCTTTAAAATTGTTTATTATAAAAGTTCGATTAGAATTCAAATTAAAGGTCTAACTACACATTTCCTAAAAAGATTATGATTTTACCGGTTTTATTTACCACTCTTGAGCCGTAGGGGTAACAATCACATCATTTATCATAACGTTCGTAGGGTGATTAACGACAATAGCAACCTTGTTTAACTCTTCCAGTTCTGGTCTTACATCTTCATCGGTAAATGATCCTGCCATTTCGTAGCAATGACACCCGGTGATACTAATACCGCTCGGATATTATGTTTAACAGATACCTCTTTACGTAAACTCTTGTGTAATGCCGTACAGCATACTTTGTCGAACTATAAACACCATGACCTTCTCCGATGGCATGACCAGCAATCGACACTACGTTAATAATTTGTCCACTACCTTGATTCTTCATATGCGGCAGGACTGCAGATACTCCATAAAGGACTCCTTTAATATTAAGGTCAATCATTTTTTCCCACTCATCTACGTGTGCATTATCCCACATAGAAAACAACATTAAACCTGCACAATTAATTAGTGTATCTATTCGTCCAATTTATTTATTGTAAATTCAACTAAATTTTGAACCTCTTTGTTAACAGTGACATCTGTTACTTTGTAAAGAGCAGTCCCACCCTCATTTTTAATAAGATCTGATAAATTTCTTAACTTATTTTCATTTCTTGCTGCTAGTACTACAGATGCCCCATTCTTCGCAAGATGTATCGCTGTTGCCTCACCGTAATCATTTTCTAACTAGCTTTTTTATAGTTATTTATCTTCTAAACCCATCTATAATGGGTTTCGGTACTACAGTTTCTTTTTTCAGTTTCATGGCTGCTTCTAATGCCCAATAAGGATTTCGTAACATTCCTCGTCCGACCGCTACTAGATCTGCTTCCTCATTTCCAATAACAGCGTTTGCTAATGTAGGGTTACCCAATCTTCCAACTGCAATAACTGGAACATTTAGCGCTTTCTTAATTTCTCGAGCTAGTGGTACTTGGTAAGCAGCATGTGTACCTGGTCTTCCCCACGCAGCGATAAGTCCTTCACCACCTGAAGAGATGTCAAAGATATCAACTCCTGCTTTTTGATATTTTTTTGCAAACTCTATACTCTCGTTAATTCCATATCCACCTTCTACGTATTCTTTAGCAGATATACGCATCATTAACGGCATATCTTCTGGGATCTCAGCTTTGGCTGCTTCTATAATTTCTCGGCCAAACTTCGTTAAATCCTTTCCATACTCATCCTCTCTTTTATTGGTTAATGGAGAGTGGAATTGATGAATTAAATACCCATGAGCACCATGGATTTCAATGGCATCAAATCCTGCTTTTACAGCGCGCTGTACAGCTTTGCGAAACTTTTCTACCAGTTCTTTCACTTCATCTGATGAAAGAGCTCTCGGTGTTTTTGAAAAAATATAAGGTCAATTGTGTTTTGAAAAAGTTCAATAATTTGATGGTGGGTATGAAAAAAGCACGATTCCCGTATGGAAATCATGCTTTGAATAGTTTATTCTGTTACAGGCTTTTTCAAGATACCAAGCAGGACAGCTGAAACAATTGCTCCAATTACAACTGATAATAGGTACAATAACCAGTTGCCGCTTACAAGTGGCATAACGAATACTCCGCCGTGAGGAGCGCGAAGGCCGATATGGAACATCATTGATAAAGCACCTGCTACAGCAGATCCAGCCATTACAGAAGGGATAACGCGAAGTGGGTCTGCAGCTGCAAATGGAATCGCACCTTCAGTGATAAAAGATAGTCCCATAATGTAGTTTACTTTACCAGCTTCACGATCTTGCTGGCTGAATTTCTTTTTAAATACAGTTGTTGCAATGGCAATTCCTAATGGTGGAACCATACCAGCCGCCATAATCGCAGCCATTGGCTCGTACACACCATTTGCTAATAATCCAGTACCGAATACGTATGCTGCCTTATTGATTGGTCCTCCCATATCAAAGGACATCATCGCACCAAGGATAATTCCAAGTAAAACAGCATTTCCAGTTCCAAGATTTGATAACCAGTGAGAAATGGCTTGGTTAAGAGCACCGACAGGTTTATTGACAACAAATAACATGATAAATCCGGTTAATGCGATACCTAATAGTGGATATAAAAGAATCGTCTTAATTCCTTCAAGTGATGCAGGCATAAAAGTTAATAATTTCTTCAAACCTACTACTAAATAACCAGCAAGGAAACCTGCGATAAGTCCGCCAAGGAAACCTGCGCCGCCGGCATTAGCAAGCATACCGCCAACCATACCTGCAGCAAATCCAGGACGGTCTGCAATACTCATGGCGATGAAACCAGCAAGAACAGGGACCATTAGAGCAAAGGCATTACCGCCGCCGATTGTCATTAGGGCTTCAGCAATCGGATTATAAGTTGGATCATCCGGCTTGAAAGCATTGAAGCCAAACATGAAACAGATTGCGATTAAAATACCACCGCCGACAACGAATGGAAGCATGTTGGATACACCGTTCATTAAGTGCTTATAAATAGTTGCACCAACGCCTCTGCCTTGATTTCCGCTCTCGCTGCTAGCAGCAGAACCATTACCATGATAAATCGAGGCATCCTGCTTTAATGCCTTTTCAATTAATTCCTTCGGCTTGCGAATTCCGTTCGCTACCGCTGTTTCAATCACGTGCTTGCCGTTGAAGCGGGCCATTTCTACTGTTTTATCAGCAGCGACGATAACCGCCACAGCGTTTTCAATTTCTTCCGCTGTCAGTACGTTTTTCGCTCCACCAGAACCATTGGTTTCGACTTTAATGTCGACACCCATTTCCTTCGCCTTCGCCTTTAAGGAATCGGCTGCCATATACGTATGGGCAATTCCAGTTGGGCACGCCGTAACGGCAACAATAAACTGACTTTTCCCAGCCATTGACTGTGTTTCTTCTTCATCTTCTTGATCATACTTGTTGATGATCGCTAACACTTCATCTTCCGTTTTCGCTGTAAGCAGTTGCTTGCGAACTTCTTCATTTAATAAAATCGTTGATAATCTTGACAACGCTTCTAAGTGAGTATTGTTCGCACCTTCTGTTGCTGCAATCATAAAGAAAAGATGGGCAGGCTGGCCATCAAGAGATTCATAGCTTACACCGCCTGTTGATCGACCAAACGCAATAGCAGCTTGCTTAACTGCTTTTGTTTTTGCATGGGGAATGGCAATTCCCTCACCGATACCCGTTGTGCTTTGCTCTTCTCTTGCGATAATAGCCTTTTTATATTCAGCTTTGTCAGCTAATTTGCCGGCGTTATCCAATACAGATACTAACTCTTCAACAACATCTAATTTTTGTGTGCCTTTTATGTTTAAGTGGATTGTATTTTTTGTTAAAAGCTCTGTTATCTTCATAGACATTCTCCTTTAGAATAATTTCGTTTCGAGCTTTACTTGTGGAAGTAAACTTTCAATTTTTTCAGGTGTACAAAGGCCGATTGAAAAGGCAGTTGCACTTCCTGAGGCAACGCTGAAGCGGAAGGCCTCTTCAATTGATTTTGTTTTTTCATAGGTTGCTAGAAAACCTGCTACCATTGAATCCCCAGCACCAACAGAGCTTTTGACTTCTCCTTTTGGAACCGTTGCAATGATGGCTTGGTCCTTGTTAATAAGGACGGCACCTTCACCTGCTAGTGAGGCAATTACATTTTGTGCCCCTTGCTTAATGAGCTCTTGTCCATATGGGATGACTTCTTCACAAGTGGAGAGCGTTGTATTGAATAGGTCACCAAGTTCATGATGATTAGGTTTGATTAAGAAAGGCTGTAATGGAATCACCTTTTTTAACAAGTTTCCTTCGGCATCAACCACAAATTTAATGCCCTTTTCCATACAAATCTCAGCTAACTGTTCATATGTGGACGTTGGCATTGTGGAAGGAATGCTTCCTGCCAAAACAAGGATATCTTCGCTTGTTAGTTCATGAATTTTTTGCTTCAATGCTTCGAAGTTTTCTTTCGTAAGGTTAGGTCCGGATGCATTGATTTCCGTTTCTGAATCAGACTTTACTTTTACATTGATCCTCGTATCTCCCTCAACCCTGAAAAAATCAGTGTTAATTTCAAGTGATCTTAAGTAGTTTTCAAGATAATCACCTGTAAAGCCGCCGATAAATCCAAGGGCTTTATTAGTTATTTCAAGTCTTTTTAAGACTTGGGATACGTTAATCCCTTTACCGCCTGGCAATTTGGTTTCTTTTTTCGTTCTGTTTAATCCACCTAAAGTGACTTGTTCTAGTTCAACGATATAATCGAGTGATGGATTTAACGTTAATGTGTAAATCATGAAGTAACCACCTTTATCTTTGTCTTACTGGAATACTGTTCCTTTGTATCCTGATCCAATTCATTTGTTAGAATCGTCGCTTCGTGGAGGTCAGCTATTTTGGCAAATGCGATCTCTGAGAATTTGGATTCATCTGCTATATCATAGACTTCACAAGATAGACTAATAGCTTGCTGTTTAATCATGGCCTCTTCCTGGTCAGGAGTGGTGTAACCTAGTTGGGTGTGTATTCCGTTTACGCCCATAAAGCATTTATCAAAACGATACTGTTCAAGGCTTTCAAGTGCACCGCGGCCAACCATGGCTTTGGTGGTAGGCTTAATGTAGCCCCCTAGTAAAAATGTTTTTATGTTTTTTTAAGAAGTTCGTTTGTGTGCATGAGTCCGTTTGTTACTACAACGATATTAGTGGGAAGGTAAGGAATCATTTCAAAAATAGTGGAACCTGCATCTAAATAGATACAATCTCCTTCTTCCACTATGCTTCCGGCATATTGAGCGATTTCCCGCTTCACTTGAAGGTTTTTGGATGATTTCTCTGTCATGCTGGGTTCTTGTAGCTTTCCTTGCAGTCTGGCTGCACCACCATGGACCCTTTTAAGGAATTTGCCTTCTTCTAGCTGAGTAAGATCCCGACGAATCGTTGATTCAGATGAATTCGTAAGTTCTAGTAGTTCGTGCAGCTTTACGGTATTCTTTTTCTTTAATGCTTCTAATATAATTTGATAGCGTTCAGGCTCTAACATAGTACTCGCCTCCTAAAAACGCTTTCATGAATTTGCTCCCTTTTATAATAATACTTTAGTCTTGAAAAACCAATCAAAAACATTCATAAACAATCTTTACCAATCATAAACATTCACAATGAAGACATACTTTTTGGCTATATTATTGTAGGAAAATGAGATTATTACAGTTCCACTGTTATTACTCTGGTATAATAAACATAATGTTGGTAAATTTCACCTGGAAGTTGATGGCTGTTTCTTTACTAGTTTTGCCTGTTTTTTAGAATAAAATTATAGGTATATTTTGGAAAGGAGTCATTGGAGTGTTATCTTTTGAGGAAAAAAAGGCTATTTTTCATTCATTTAAGTTGAAGGAAAAGCAGAACGGTAATGGAAAGGTGAGCTTTATTTATCCTGAAAGTGTTCAAAAGGGGCAGGTATTGGCCACCCTATTACAACCAAGTGGAAATGGCTATGTGATCGGAAAGTATATGTCAGAGGAAACGATTAGCGGTTAGTCTACTTGACCTTAATTTTTTTGTTCAGTTAAGTGTAGCCGATTCACCTGTGATAAAAAAGGATGGACAATGGAAAGTCATAAACGGATTACCGCCTTCAGGTGTTAAGTCCACCAATCTAAATAGAGATGCAAGCCAAGTTGAAGTTGAAAAGGTATTTACCAATTATACTAATGCAATCAAGGAACATGATGTTTCAAAAATGAAGAACTATATAAAAGTCGTTCCTCAAAAAAGAGATTTTAAACTTGAAGAACATCTTAAAGCTATCACTCAAGGACCTATCCCTGAAATAACTACTTATGGAATAAACATGATTTCAGAAACCTTAGCCATTGCACAGGTAGAAAATAAATATCCGCATCACAGCATCACTCAAAATTTAGCTGTATGTAAAGAGAATGGACAATGGAAATTTATTTTTGGACAACCATTAACGTTTTCTGTTATTCCTGTAACTAAGAAACCTATAGAGGTTAAATAAAATTCTAGGATTCAAAATTCTTCTCCTGCCAATCGTATAAAGATTGTTTTTCCCTGATCTCTCAGTAAAATAAGCGCTATTTTAAAAGCCGAAAGCCCTTATCAAACCTCGATAAGGGCTAATCCTTTTTAAATCTAACCAATTTTTTGACGGCGTTTTTGTCTATTTCTTTGTAATTCGCTTTTTCAGTTCTCATTAAATTAAATCACTTTTCAAATTAGCCCAAACAAGATGAATATTTAAACTATTTTCAAAATCAAATATCTAATTTCCTATAAAGAGTAATTCCACAAAATGGCCCTAAAATGAAAATAAGCGCTGATCCTTGTTCAAGGAAAGCGCCCGATTGTGGAAGATCAATGCTTAAATCTTATTTCAAGACAAGCCCCTTTTAGCTGAACAAGGACTTTCTATTAAGTGCGCATATCTTCGAATTGTAGCACTTTTATTTTTTTGAATTTCAAAAAATAACCAATTGAATTTATCCTCGTACACTTTTAAACTAGAGCTAAGGAACCATAGATGGAGGCTAAAATGAAAAAAGTACTAGCATTTTTGGCTACATTTGTAATATTAATGATTCTAAACTTCGGTGCAGCATTTCTTTTTCACGCCAACATCATTGATTTGACCTTCCCAGTTGGGATCCTTGGAATTCTAATGACGGCACCTAACAATCGAATGACCGATTTTTCTAACAGCCAAACTTACATGGAAGTTGAAGGAAAACGAGGTGCTAAATTTGGAAGGATTCCAATCTACGCTTCTGTTATCTATACTTTATTTGCAGTTATTATTACTTTCTTTTACTACAAAAGTTATTTCATTTAAGAAGTGTTGCTTTCTTGAGCAGCACTTTTTTTATCGCAATTTGTGTCTATTGCGACATTAATAAGGCATTTTCTTCTTTAACAAACCTGCCATTTAGCTGATTAAAGACTAAGAAAACTGGACTGATGAATCGTCAGGCCCTTTCAAATCCCAAGCTGCCACAGCAGCCCCATATTAGTTAATTTTTTTATTATCCTTGCTCTTTATAATAATCTCATATGACTCATTCTTCAAAATCGACGAAATTTCCTTCGAATTTAAAAATTCTACTATCATCTGGTCGAGTTTCTTTCCAAGCTCTTTTGACTTTGGATCAGTACTTTGGACAGAGGTTTGAATGATGAAGGTTAAAGGTTTAATTTTATACCCTACTTCTGTAACTTTAAACTCTTTTTTGGACATTAGCCCTTCTGAAAGAGGAATAGTAATTTGAGATCCTTTGTCCGATTTCCTAACCGTTACTGTTACGTTGGTTACATTAATTTTATACCCCTTATAATGATTCGCACTAACCGTTTCTAGTGCGGCTTTCTCCACATCTTCCTTAACAGAATTGTAGTAATCCTTAGAGGCTCCTATATTAATAAAAATCGTATGTTCCGTTGGATCTGTCTGCACATTATTAAATTGAAAATTTAACTGTTTTAATCTATTGGTCACCTCTGAATTAAGAATTGTCATTTCTTTCTTTTCTTCTCCGCTTGGAATATAGTCCTCCCGAGGTATAGATTTAGTTACGTCAATCGAATACGCATCATAACCTCTTGATTTTAAAATATCCCTTACAATCTTTTCGACATCTGGTTTTGCTTTTTTAAACTCCCGGTCCTTCATATCTAAAAAGACTGAAACGGTTTTCTTTGGAGTGTATCCGACCCCTGTGGAACTAACCTTGTAGCCTTTTCTCTTTAATTCCTCTAAAATTTCATCCCCCACCCATTTCGAGTGAAAAATCAAATTTAAATAAGGAATTTTGGAAGCGAGTGCTTCCATTGTCGGTGAGACAAAAGCCGACCCGATAAATAATCCACAAAATAGTACCGCTACCCCACTAAACAAGGTTATTTTTTTTCCAATGCTCCAGCTTTTCTTATCCCTATTGGGTTCCAGTTCGGTCCTCGCTTGTTCCATTCCTAATAGAACCCTCTCTCGCAGCTCCTGCGGTATCTCGATTTGATTGAGTTCTTTCTTAATGTTATTGTCCATAAAGGTCTTCCCTCCTGGTCCGTTTTCGAAGCTTTTCCAATGCACGATACAAAACTGACTTTACCGTACTGACAGGTTTATTGATAAATTCTGAAATCTCCTGAAAGGTATAGCCTTGATAAAACTTCAATAACACAATGGTCTTTTCATCTTCATCCAATAATTCAAGTAAATCTTGTAACGATAAAGACAAAGGAATATCTCCCATTCTAGTGGAAAGGAATTCGGTATCTGCCGTTTGCAAATGGACCACTTTCTTCTTTTTTCGTAATAAATCCACCGCACAGTTTATGGTAATTTTGATGAGCCATGTTTTAAAATACTGGACATCCTTTAATGTGCCGAACTTCAGAAAAGCTCGATACGCTGTTTCCTGTACGACATCCAGTGCATCGTCTTTGTTTTTTACATACAAATAGGCCATGCGATAAATATCTTGTTCGTATTGCTGAAACAGTTCTAAAAATACTTGTTCGTTACTTTTTTGTTTTTTACGTTTAAAGCCAATGATGATCATCACCTTCTTTTTTCCTTTTACCTATTAGACAAAAAAATAATCATTTTAGACGAAGAAAGATTAATTTTTTTCGTATACTTGTCCAAATAACGAATCAATCTCATCGATAAATATCCAATTTTCTTTTAAAATGATCCTCCACAATCTGGCCCTAAACAAAAATAGACGCATCTTTTGTTAAAGAATTGCGCCCGATTGTTGAAAATCAATGCCTAAATATTATTCGAGATAAGCTCCCTTTAGTAATAAGACTATAGTTTAATTTGCTGAATATAATCCCTCAAAGTCGTTAATTTCCTCTTTAATCAATTTCTCAATTTTTCTTGCTAAATCATCAAATTGATTCAACTCAGTTAATAAATAAAAATTGGACCGAAATCGGTTTGGTGGTTCCATATTATTATCTAGATTAACTTCAACTCCAACAATTCCTCGTTTTTCTTGAAGGAAGAACCTCATTGACAAATAATGTGTTGCTTTTTCGTGCCCTGATTTCCATAAAAACTCACTTTTCCCAAGTCGTTCTACAAAACTCAATAAACCTAATCGCAGTTCGTTAAGAGAAATATTATCGGTATAAGTATCTAGGTTAATATTAAATTCACTTCCATAGAAACCTAGATGTGCTTCAAAAAAATCCACGTCCGTCCATATTTTTTCAAATCTAAAACCAGGGTAAGTCATAAACATCACACCTTGTTATTTAATTCAAGCCGTTTATGGAATAACACATAGATTTCCGGTTAGTTTTTGAGATATAAGCTAAAAGACAGTAAGGACTGTATGATTCCTTACTGTCTGCTCAATCGTTCAATCTCTGTTTCTACTTTGTAGACTCTTTTGTTTAATACTTCAGTTTTATCATCGATATGATCAACAATTTTATCTGTGTATAATCCTAAACTATCGACAAGATTCTTTTGTAATTTCTCTTGCCCAACTTCCAGTCTGTTCTGTCCTTGTTTCAATTCATTTATGTCTACGCGCATTTCTTTTAGTTCATTCAAAATTTGTTTTAAGATTTCTTCCACAAATTTCTCCCCCGTCCAATTATTCTTGAACTTATTATATCATCCATTAATTATCTATAAAGTAAAATTGTAAAAAATATTCAATTCAACAATATGGCACTAAATTGCAAAATGAGCGCCAATCCTCAAGAATGGCGCCCTTTTCTGGAACAACTTTATTGACTTTAACATTTAATTTTTGATTTTGTTTTCCATAGTGGCCCCTGAAATCCAGATTCGTTTCCGTACCCCTTAAACGGCTCCATGCTTTTTGTATGAAAATATTATAAATTGTTTATAGCATCTTTAATTTCTTCAATGAGCTCTTCTTTTGTTTGGTCGCTTGGATAATCCCTATAAATTTTATCATGTCCTACTAAATGAGTTAACCAGCCTTCTACTAAGCTCAAATAAGTATCATCTATATGATTAAGACTACTTTGCAAGCCTACATACCCATTACCGGCTAAAAACGTTTCAAATCTTACAGCATATGGTCCACCCTTTGCTTGATTAAACGGGATCAAATGGAGATACCCATCAAAATCAATAACTAAGGAATTATTGTAATTATCATTTCCTGCAATTAATACCCTTTTTAAATCCTCTTCAGTAATGTAAGGAGTTTTAGGCTTTCCGGTTCTGTGGGGACGTACACTAACAGTAGGATCAGTTAAACATAACTTATTGGATTTACCTCTACCTTTTTCCCTTCAACTTCAATAAAATCATGAGTATGCATCCAACGCTTTGATTCGTAGTAATCATTAAAAGTTAGATCATCCTCCTGGATTTCTTTTTCGTGTTTCCCAGTAAACTTTTTAAAAACCCAATCTTTTTTTAATCTGTGTGTTGTACAAAGCAAATCAGCCACATCAATTGTATATTTCATTTCCTTCCTCTCCTTTCACTTAATCACTTCAACAAAAGGAGAAATTTTCCTTCAAATTTTATATTAAGTATTTCTATAACTATATACATAATGTCAACTATGTTGCGTTTATTGGAAATGAGGGCATGATATGCTTTTAGCAGCCAAACCTTTATTTACTCAATATACTAAAAAAACATCTACTGGAATCCAAACAGTATCTATTTCCATTCAAGTTTATATTTTTTTCAGCAGCATGATTCATAATTCTCCCAAAGGAGGAAACGATAAATAAAAAATGGTAGACGGTGGTGAGACGCCAAGAAGGGCTGGTTTGCAAAAAAACTGGGACAAAATGATGAAATAGAATCCCTGGAGCAATATCTTCACCGATCAAAGGATTATAAAAAGGTTTCTTTTATTAATCGTCAAACCAATAACAGTTTTTCTATTTCATTTATTATTTAATGGATATGGTCTGTAAACTCTTTAATCAGACAAAAAGAATTTTGGGTTTTTAGCTGCCTAAAAGGAACTTGCGGCATTACAACGCCTGAGGTTGAATTTAGCGTAATCGGTCCGAAGGAAGCTTTTGTCGAATCAATTGAGCAAAATGTAAAACTTATTTCCCAAAAGGCTTCCCGTTAAAGAACAATTGTTGAAGAATTAACCGTCGGCTCTCGTTCCAAAACGAATGTGGTCATTATGCCATTGATGGCATTACCAATGTTCAAACCGTTAGAGAACGGATCAAAAGTGTTGAATTTATTGCCATTACAGATAGTTCCTACATAGTTCAATTAAATATCGTATAATAAAAATTCCGCTTTTCCACAGCTTCTGGACACGGAGCGTCCGGACAGGGCCAAGGCCATTCTGACAGAAGGGAAAATAGCCATATTCGTTGATAGGTGTCCACAAGTCCTGATTACCCCAACAACTCTGGTTGAATTCTTCAGTTCTTTCGAGGATTATTTCCTAATTTGGATGTTATCCTCTTTTTTCCTGCTGATCCGGCTTTTTGCTGTAGCATTTTCTATTTTAATAACTCCAGTATATGTAGCTGCCTTATCATACCATTACGAACTCCTACCAAAGGATTAGATGAACACCTGAGTTACCTCCCGCCGGGAAATACCACTCCCTCCCATTTTGGCGGCGCTTTTTTTAGAGTTAACCATTGAATTACTAAGAGAGGCAGGAGCACGGCTTCCTACCAAAGTCGGTTAGACAATTGATATCGTAATCGGAACAGCGTCCATTGAAGCAGGACTGACAAGTAATGTCCT
>NZ_JAGGQY010000104.1:0-29667 GCF_018613105.1 Bacillus sp. ISL-77 | reverse complement strand
TGTTGATTGGAGCGGAAGGCGCGAAGACTCCTGCGGGAGTACGAAGCAGGGGAGACCCCGCAGGTGCTTAAGCGCCGAGGAGGCTCCCCGCTACGCCCGCGGAAAGCGAAGCGCCTGGAGCGCAAATCAACAAACAAATTAACAAAGACATAAAAAAGACTGCCGGCAAACCCAAGTTTTTCGGATTTGTCGACAGTCTGAAATCCTAACTTTAGGATTTTTCTTTTTTTTATTATAATTAAGTATAAAATAGTTGAGGCGGAAATTAGATGATGCGATTTTTAGATGAAAATGGGAATCCAGTAGAATTGTCTTTTTTACCAAATGCTTTCGAAGAGGCAGCAAAGCATGTGTTAGTCATTTGCCAGTATGGGGAAGAGTGGCTATTGACGAACCATAAAAAAAGAGGACTTGAATTTCCCGGTGGAAAAATGGAATCAGGGGAAACTCTTGAAGAGGCAGCACAACGAGAAACCTATGAGGAGACAGGCGCAATCCTAGGTGAGCTAAAATTTATTGCTGAGTATAAATTTACCGACCCGATGAGGTCTTATGTGAAGGCTGTCTTTTGGGGAAAGGTCGCTAGGGTTGAAGAAACGACTAGTTACCACGAAACCAATGGTCCTGTTGTTGTTAAAGGTGATATATTGCAGCAGCGATTTGGGGATGATTACAGCTTTATCATGAAAGATCAAGTCGTCGAGCAATGTGTTAAACTCATTCGAAAGTTACAGAACGAAAAAAAATAGCAGAGAGCATAGGATAACAATCTGCTATTCCTTGATAATTTTTTTCTCTAATAATTCAACAAGCTGGTACATAATGGTAGCAAATACCGCGATAACCAAAAGTGATAAGAAAACAAGTGTAAAATTAAATACTTGGAAGCCATAAATGATCATGTATCCAAGTCCTCTAGAGGATACAAGGAATTCACCTACGATCACACCGACCCAAGACAGACCGACATTTACCTTAAGAGTAGAAATAATCGTTGGAAAACTCGCGGGGAGGATAGCTTCTTTGAAGCATTGCCAACGAGTTGCACCGAAAGTTTGGAGTACTTTAAGATAATTCGGATCCACCGCTTTAAATGAGGTATATACGACAATGGTGGTAATGATAATTGAGATAATCGCGCCCATGGCAATAATCGATGAATACCCAGGACCTAGCGCCACAATCAAAATGGGCCCTAATGCGACTTTCGGCATGGCATTTAAAATAACAAGATAAGGATCAAGCACCCTTGAAATCATCGGTGACCACCAGAGGATAGTAGCTAATATCGTACCCAGTAGTGTGCCTAGAATAAATCCTAGGACGGTTTCCGTTAAGGTTACGCCAATATTGCTAACTAAAGTTCCATCCTGAATTTTTTCCAGGAGTAAATTCCATATCTTTGAGGGAGAACTGAAAAGAAGCGGGTCAATCCATTGTTTTTGACTAAACAATTCCCAACTAGAGAAAAAGACGATAAAAATGATCGCCTGATAAAATCCGACCCATCTTTTTTCAACCTGCAGTGATTGAATATAGTTTTTATGGAGGAGTTCCAGCTTATTCTTTTTCTCGCTCAAGAGACTCCAACTCCCTCCATATGGTTTGAAAGATACTTGAATATGCCTCATGATTTCTTGCTTCAAATGGGGATATATTTCTTAGTTCCTCCGGCATCGTAAATGTTTTATAGATTCTCCCAGGACTTGGTGAAAGCAGAAAAACGCGATCGCTCATGGCAATAGCCTCACCAATATCGTGAGTAACGAGAATAGCTGTTTTTCCAAATTTATCTAATGTTTGTGATACTAAATCCTCCAATTTAAGCTTAGTTTGATAATCGAGAGCGGAAAAAGGCTCATCAAGCATAAGCAGTTTTGGTTCTGTGGCAAGCGTCCGGACGAGAGCCACCCGCTGCCTCATACCCCCTGATAACTGCCTAGGAAGCTGTTTTTCCACCCCGTTTAATCCGATTTGGCTTAACAGGTCAAGGGCAGCCAATCTTGTTTTTTGGTTCAACTGCTTTGATAACTTCAAACCGATCAGGATATTCTCTTCAATCGTTTTCCAAGGGAACAAATAATCTTGTTGGAGCATATAACCGATTTGGTTTTTTGCGGTAGTTACCGGCTTTTTTTCTAACAAGACAGTACCTTGCGTTGGTTTAAGCAAACTAGAAATAATGGAAAGCAGAGTCGTCTTACCACAACCGCTGGGGCCGAGGAGGGAGACAAACTCGCCCTCCTCCACTGTTAATGAAATATCGGAGAGGGCCGTGGTGGCAGAGGCTTTAGTAAAATAGGTGTGATGAATATTTTGAACGGTCAAAAAGCTCATAAGAACGGCCTCCCTTTCCTTTATTCTTTTATTATCTTGTCAGCGATCTCTGTATTTACAAGTGTTTGATGATCTACTTCTTTTGGCAGTACTCCTGCTTCGTTCATGATGTTTTGTAGATTGTTCCACTCCTCTTGGTCAAGGATAGGATCTGTTGCAAAAGATCCTTGGTTTTTATAACGCTCAACAACAGTGGTCATAATTTCTAAATCTGTATCTGGAAAAAACGGTTCCACCGCTTTTGCAATTTCCTCAGCATTGTGCGACTCTACCCATTGTTGAGCTTTGTAAATTGCTCGTGTGAACTTTTCAATCGTTCCCTTATTTTCTTTCATATAGCTTTCCTTGGACATAAACGTAGTATATGGTACGTGGCCAGACTCTTTACCGAAGGAAGCAACGATATGACCTTTTCCTTCTTTTTCAAAAATACTTGCCGTTGGCTCAAATAATTGCACAAATTCGCCCGTTCCAGAAGCAAAGGCGTTGGCAATATTGGCGAAATCAATGTTCTGGATTAAGTTCAAATCCTTTTGAGGATCAATTCCATGCTTTTTTAAAACAAATTCACCGACCATCTGTGGCATGCCGCCTTTACGTTGCCCTAAGAAGGTTTTTCCTTTTAAGAGGTCCCATGAAAAATTATCAATCTTTTCTCTAGCAACGAGGAAAGTACCATCGGTCTGGGTTAATTGTGCAAAATTGATGACGGGGTCGTTTGCTCCTTGGGCATAAACGTAAATCGATGTTTCTGAACCAACTAGGGCAACGTCGGCCCCCCCAGAAATCAGAGTGGTCATGGTTTTGTCGCCGCCGGGTGTTGTTGTTAGCGTGACGTCTAAACCTTCAGCTTTGAAAAATCCTTTGGCTAGGGCAACATACTGCGGGGCATAGAAAATGGACCGGGTAACTTCAGCGATTCGAACTTTCTCAAGTTTCTTTGTTTCATTTTTTGTGGAGCTATTACAAGCGACAAGTGAAAACATAAGTATAGTGATGAGCAGAAAGGAGAAACTGAACTTTAACGATTTTTTCATGAAGCGAGCCTCCTTATTTATCATAAAAAATCTGGGCTAATTGCCTAAGATATCGTATGAAGAGGAGAAAAATGTGTGAATGCCTAGAGAGAATAAATTTTATAAAAAAGGGAAGTTTTGCTGATGAGCCAATACAATGATGGAAAGATTGTTGATATCACGCGCTTTCCTTCTCCAAATCCCAATATTGAATTAAAAGTAATCACTTACCTTTCCAATGGATTACGAGTGAAAGGCATGCTTGCGCAACCGATTGGGGAAGGTGAGTATGATGGATTCCTTTATTTACGCGGCGGCATTAAAAATGTTGGTAAAGTTCGACCAGCAAGGATTGCCCAGTTCGCAGCTGAGGGTTTTGTTGTTTTTGCGCCTTATTATCGTGGAAATCAAGGTGGGGAAGGCAATGAGGATTTTGCCGGGGACGACAGGGAAGACGCCTTTTCCGCCTTTTTGCTGTTAAAATCTATGCCCAGAGTACGTGAAATACATATATTTGGGTTCTCGCGGGGTGGTGTAATGGCGCTTTTGACAGGAATTGAATTCCCTGAGACCGCGTCTGTTGTCAGCTGGGGCGGGGTCAGTGATATGTCCCTCACCTATTTGGAACGTAAAGATTTACGGAGAATGATGAAGAGGGTCATTGGCGGAACCCCTCAGAAATTTCCGGAACGGTATCAAGACAGGACCCCTCTTTATCAAATAGAAAAGATCAAAGCCCCTGTCCTGATTATCCATGGTGCTAAAGACGGAAATGTTTCGGTGGAGCACGCGTATCGTCTTGAAAGAAGGCTGAGGTTAGTAGAAAAACCAGTCGAAGCATGGTATTTTAACGAATTTACACATTACTTCCCACCAGCATTAAATAGAAAAGTCGTGAATGATTTAACGAAGTGGATGAAAAGTCACCGTAAAAGATGATAATATATAGGTATTACAAGTAGAGGAGCGGATGTTTGTGGGTATGCCTCTTGAGTTAAATACGATGATTGTAACTAAAGGTAGAGAAAAACGAGTGGAGGAAAACGTCTTTTTGCTAGAAAAAGAAGGGTACAGACTTTATCCAATTGAGATTCCGATTGATGTAAGAAAAACAATCGATAGTGATTCAAGTGGTACCGCATTGATAAAAAAAGTCGAGTTGCAAAATAACAGCACGACCATAACCTATCAATTAATATCATTAAATTCGACTAACTAATGAGATTAGAAAGCCCATATCGAATCGATATGGGCTTTCGATATTATGCTATTGGTCCGCCTTTTTCTTCAATATCACGTGAAACATTAGTGAACTTTTTAAAGTTTTCGCGGAACTTTGCGGCTAATTCCTTTGCTTTCTTTTCATATGCCTGCGAATCCGACCAAGTTTTAATCGGCTGTAGGACTTCGTCTGGTACACCTGCAATATGGAGCGGGATATTTAATCCAAAGATCGCGTCCTTGACAGTCTCCACATGGTTTAATTCTCCCTCAAGAGCGGCTTCAACCATAGCGCGCGTGTAGGAAAGTTTCATTCGATTACCGACCCCATATTCGCCGCCGGTCCAGCCAGTATTGACAAGAAAAACATTGGCATTGTGCTCAAGTATTTTTTCACCGAGCATTTCTGCGTAACGAGTCGCAGGCAGCGGCAGGAATGGAGCACCAAAGCAAGTGGAGAAGGTAGCTTGTGGTGACGTTATTCCACGCTCTGTTCCGGCTAGTTTTGAGGTGTAGCCACTTAAAAAGTGATACATTGCTTGTTCCTTTGTTAATTTTGAAATTGGAGGCAAGACACCGAATGCATCAGCGGTTAAAAAGACAATCGTATTTGGATGGCCAGCGATACTTGGTTGAACAATATTATCAATTGCGTCAATCGGATAAGCGGCACGTGTATTTTCGGTCAACGTTCCATCATCATAATCAGAGATTCTTGATTCCTGATTCAATGTTACATTTTCTAGGACAGTTCCAAAGCGGATGGCATCAAAGATTTGCGGCTCCTTTTCACGAGAAAGATTGATACATTTTGCGTAGCAGCCCCCCTCGATATTAAAGACACCATTGGAGGACCAACCGTGCTCATCATCACCAATTAATCGACGATTGGAATCCGCTGATAAGGTTGTTTTGCCAGTTCCAGACAAGCCAAAGAATAAAGCTACATCGCCTTCAATCCCAACATTGGCAGAACAGTGCATCGAAAAAATATTGTTTTCAGGCAGTAAATAATTCATTACAGAAAAAATCGACTTTTTCATTTCCCCTGCGTATTCTGTACCACCTATTAAAACAATTCTTTTTTCAAAAGAAATCATAATAAAAGCTTCCGAGTTGGTACCATCGATAGCCGGATCTGCCTTGAAATTAGGTGCAGAAATAACGGTAAATCCAGCATCATGGGCAAGTAGTTCATCATCCGACGGGCGAATAAATAACTGGTGTACAAATAAATTTTGCCAAGCTAATTCATTTACCACTTGGATGGATAAACGTGATTTTTTATCAGCACCCGCAAATCCTTTAAAAACAAAAATCTCATTTTTCTGTTGTAAATAATTAATGACCTTTTGATAAAGCTTTGTAAAAACCGGCTCTGAAATTGGTTGATTGGTAGTTCCCCATTCAATTTTGTCTTTAGTTGAATCTTCTAAAACAATGAATTTATCCTGTGGAGACCGGCCAGTATACTTTCCAGTAGCGACACTAATTGCTCCCGTAGAAGTTAATGCTCCTTCATGACGGGTTAAGACTTTCTCAACTAATTGAGGAACAGATAATTGCACATGAACATGACTTTCATTTAACAATTGATTTAATTCATTAGGAGTATCAACAGAATTCATTTAATGAGACCTTCCTTTATTTCGTTTTTAGGTTGTTAATAATATAAAAAGTATAACACATTAGCTGAATTGATGTATCCTATTTAACTGGATTTATATATTATAAAACTTTAATTGAAGATATAAAAAAAATTTATAAAAGATACTAACATATTTCGTATATTTCCCATTTTGTTGAAAAACATTTCTTAAAAAATTCATTGACATTGTTGGGCAGTGTGATATTATTCTAATTTGAACGGATACTCTCTTATCCTGAGCTGGTGGAGGGACAGGCCCAATGAAACCCAGCAACCTGCAGTATGAAAAGATTGACCACTTAAAAGGTCCTTTTCAGGATGCGAAGGTGCTAATCTGACGCAAGGCTTTGACCTTGAACGATAAGAGCGAAAGGCCCGGAACAACCTTTCCTCTCTGGTAAGGTTTTTTGTTTTGTATAAGTCCTTTATGAAAAGAGTCTCTAATAAAAATCCTTTGTTTATTACATACTAAGGGAATGAGTACCGTATCAAATTCTCGATGTTTAAGGAAGTATTCCTGTAACCTTCCTAAAACCTCGATTATCTCATATTATAGGAGGAATTCAGATGTCAACAAAACGTCGTTTGTTCACTTCTGAATCAGTTACTGAGGGTCATCCTGATAAGATCTGTGACCAAATTTCTGATTCCATTTTAGATGCTATTTTAGCAAGGGATGCTAATGCCCGGGTTGCGGCTGAAACTTCAGTAACAACAGGACTAGTGCTAGTAGCAGGAGAAATCACCACATCTACCTACGTGGATATTCCAAAAATTGTTCGTGAAACGATTAAAAACATCGGCTACAATCGCGCGAAATTCGGTTTTGACTCAGAAACCTGTGCTGTTTTAACATCTATTGATGAACAGTCTCCAGATATCGCGATGGGTGTTGACCAAGCTTTGGAAGCGCGTGAAGGTCAAATGTCTGATGAACAAATCGAAGCAATAGGTGCAGGGGACCAAGGTTTAATGTTTGGTTTTGCTTGTAATGAAACAAAAGAGCTTATGCCTCTTCCCATTTCACTAGCGCACAAACTTGCTCGCCGTTTAACAGAAGTACGTAAAGATAAGGTTCTTGATTACTTACGTCCAGACGGAAAAACACAAGTAACGGTTGAATATGATGAGAACGATAAACCAGTACGCATTGATACGATTGTTATTTCCACTCAACACAATCCTGAAGTTGAGTTAGAGCAAATTCAACGTAACTTGAAGGAATATGTTATTAATCCGGTAGTTCCAAAAGAATTAATCGATGAAAAGACAAAATACTTTATTAATCCAACCGGCCGTTTCGTTATTGGCGGACCACAAGGGGATGCTGGCTTAACAGGTCGTAAAATCATCGTTGATACGTATGGTGGATATGCTCGCCATGGCGGTGGTGCCTTCTCTGGTAAGGATCCTACAAAAGTGGACCGTTCAGCTGCCTACGCAGCACGTTATGTTGCCAAAAATATCGTTGCTGCTGGCCTTGCTGATAAGGTAGAAGTTCAACTTGCCTATGCAATTGGAGTTGCTAGACCCGTTTCGATTGCAGTTGATACGTTTGGTACAGGTAAATTGAGCGAAGACGTGTTAGTTGACCTAGTAAGTGAAAACTTCGACCTTCGCCCTGCAGGTATCATTAATATGTTGGATCTTCGTCGCCCAATTTATCAACAAACAGCAGCTTATGGTCACTTTGGCCGTACAGATGTGGATCTTCCTTGGGAGCGCACAGATAAAGTAGAAACATTACGCCAACAAGCAAATCTATAAATAGAAAAGCAGAAGCGCCTTGGCGCTGGAGCTAGACAATACAAAGGGAGTTACATACTACATGTAACTCCTGTTTTTATTCGTACGTCTATTTACCTGTACAGTAACAAATAATTGAAAAAATGAAGTGTTTAAGCAGGTCTAAAGAAGTGAAAAATGATGATATTAAATTTGCCTATTGTTCACAGTGCAAATTTTATAAAAAAAGTGGTAGTATTAGAGAGT
The DNA here is from genome assembly GCF_018613105.1 of Bacillus sp. ISL-77. Lineage (NCBI taxonomy): Bacteria > Bacillati > Bacillota > Bacilli > Caryophanales > Bacillaceae > Bacillus > Bacillus sp. ISL-77. The sequence goes on along the minus strand of NZ_JAGGQY010000104.1, from coordinate 21,453 downwards.
ATGTTTTTCTGTCTAGCTCCAGCGCAAGGCGTTTGCGCTTTGGAGCAATACGTCCTTTTAAAGGATATTTAGAATGAGGTGAAGTACATAATGTGTGGTTTTATCGGTTGTGTACACGACAAAACACAAAACTATAGTGATGAGCAAAAACAACAATTTAAAAATATGAACGATATTATAACTCATCGCGGGCCGGATGATGATGGTTTTTATTATGATGATCATATCCAATTTGGGTTCCGCCGTTTAAGTATCATTGATATTGAGAGTGGTCATCAACCGCTTACGTATGAAAATGAACGCTACTGGATTATCTTTAATGGTGAAGTTTATAACTATGTAGAACTGCGCGAGGAACTATTGAGCGAAGGATTAACCTTTTCAACTAGCTCCGATACCGAAGTTATTATTGCACTCTACAGCCATTTGAAGGAAAAAGCCGTCGAAAAACTACGTGGAATGTTCTCCTTTGTCATCTGGGATAAACAAGAACAAACTCTTTATGGGGCGCGTGATCCGTTCGGGATTAAACCGTTTTTTTATTTTGAAGATGGTGAAAGAACATTTTTTGCCTCTGAGAAAAAGAGTATTCTATTGGGGCTCGAAAATGATGTTCTTAACTATGATTCCTTGCAGCATTATTTGACCTACCAATTTGTTCCTGAACCAACCACCATGTCTGATGGTATTAAGAAATTAGAGCCAGGTCATTTTTTTACCAAAAAGATTGGCTCACCAATGGAAATCAAAAGATATTGGAAAGCACACTTTAAACCAGTTCACAAATCAGAACCTGATTTTATCAAGGAAATTAAAGATGTCCTGTTCGATTCTGTAAAAATGCACATGCGCAGTGATGTTCCAGTAGGCTCATTCCTTTCTGGCGGGATTGATTCTTCGATTATTGCATCGATTGCAAAAGAATATCACCCTGCGATTAAAACCTTTTCGGTAGGTTTTGAGCATAATGGATTCAGTGAAATTGATGTCGCAAAAGAGACAGCTGAAAAGCTTGGTGTCGAAAATATCAGCTATGTGATTTCACCGCAGGAATATATGAATGAAATTCCAAAAATCATGTGGCATATGGATGATCCGCTGGCAGACCCTGCTTGTGTCCCGCTTTATTTTGTTGCCCGTGAAGCGAGAAAACACGTAACCGTTGTTCTTTCAGGTGAAGGTGCGGATGAATTATTTGGCGGCTACAATATTTATCACGAGCCGCAATCATTAGAGGTGTTTAATAAAATTCCGAAAGCAGGAAAAGTGCTTTTAAAAGGGATCGCGGGTATGATGCCTGAGGGAATGAGAGGAAAAAGCTTTATCGAACGCGGTGTTACTCCAATGGAAGAACGTTACATTGGTAATGCGAAAATGTTTACCGAAGAAGAAAAGCGCGAACTACTAAATGTCTATCGTGAGGGATTAGATTACACTGATATAACGAAGCCGCTTTACGCTGAATCGCGTGGTTATGATCCTGTGGACCGGATGCAGTATATTGATATCCATACATGGATGCGCGGCGATATTTTGCTGAAGGCCGATAAAATGACGATGGCTCATTCCTTAGAACTTCGTGTGCCATTCCTTGATAAAGCGGTCTTCGAAGTGGCATCAAAAATTCCGACCAGCCTGAAAACAGTGCATGGAACGACGAAGTATATCTTACGTAAAGCAGCCGAAGGTGTTGTACCTGCCCATGTACTTGATCGGAAGAAACTGGGGTTCCCTGTACCAATCCGTCATTGGTTAAAGGATGAAATGAACGAATGGGCGAAGAAGATCATCCGCGAAAGCAACACGGATCATTTGATCAATAAATCATATGTGCTTCAATTGCTTGAAGACCATTGCCAAGGTAAAGCCGATAACAGCAGGAAGATTTGGACTGTGCTGATGTTCATGGTATGGCATCAAGTATATGTTGAAGATGTCTATTCCTTTCAACGTGATTACGCACTAGAAAAGGCCCTGCAAACATCGAAAAATTAATCGTAAAAGCACCCAAATTTCTTGGGTGCTTTTGCTTTTTCTCTATTACAATTGCCAAGTTGATTTCCGCTCCAGGTGCTTCGCTTTCCGCGGGCGGTTCGGGGAGCCTCCTCGGCGCTAAGCGCCTGCGGGGTCTCCCCTGCCCCGTCCTCCCGCAGGAGTCTTCGCACCTTCCGCTCCAACCAACTTGGCAATAAAATCAACAATGACCTTTAACACAGCCTATTTTTTAAGAATTATGATTGGATCGACTTATAATATTGTCCCTTTTCTGCATATTCTGTAGAGATTCTTACCATATCTTTTATGTCTTCTGGTGTTAATTCTCTAATAACTTTTGCCGGTCTGCCAAATGCTAAGGTATTAGGGGGGATTTTTTTCCCTTGCGGAACCAGACTGCCGGCTCCAATAAAAGCACCCTCGCCGATTTCAGCATTATCAAGAATGATGGAACCCATTCCTATTAACGCTTTTTTTCGAATGATACAACTGTGTAGAATAACCTGATGACCAATCGTTACTTCATCTTCTAAAATTAGCGGGTTATTGGGGCTTTGGTGTAAGATAGAATTATCTTGTATATTTACTTTCTTACCAATAATGGTTGGGGCTACGTCCCCTCTGATAACGGTGTTAAACCAAACACTTGATTCATCGCCAATCTCAACATCACCGGTAATCGTCACATAGTCGGCAATATAAGCAGTATCAGCTATGCGGGGATACTTCCCTTTAAATGGATAAATCATTATTCTCGCTCCTTTTGCATGATGATTCTATTTTATCGGAAGTATGAAGTGATTCACAAAAAATTTTTCTTTTTTATTAAAAAAGGACTAAAGATAGTTTGAAATTTTTCCAACAATAGGTAATAACTAATTCCAGGGGGGAAAACTATGTGGAAGTGGGAAGCAGAAGGAGAAGCGAAGGCTGTAATCGTGATCGTCCATGGCGCTATGGAACATCATCGCCGTTATGGCTGGCTGATTGAAATGTGGCGTTCGGCTGGATTCCATATCATTATGGCAGATCTTCCGGGGCAAGGGATGACAACAAGAGCAAACCGCGGCCATATTAATTCCTTTGATGAATATATTTTCGAGGTGAAAGATTGGATACAGGCTGCTTATCGTTATGATTTACCAGTCTTTTTACTTGGTCACAGTATGGGCGGCTTGATCTCAATCCGTCTCTTACAGGAAGAAAGATTGAATGTTGCTGGAGTCATTCTTTCTTCCCCATGTTTAGGGTTAGTTCATACTCCTTCCAAATTTTTAGATATTCTATCGCATGGTCTGAATGTGGTTTTCCCTTCACTTCGGATGAATTCCGGATTGACGGTTCAAATGGCGACAAGAAACGAAGAAGTAAGGGAAGCCGATTCAAATGATACTCTCTATATTACCAAGGTATCGATCAGATGGTATCGGGAACTGGTAGGGGCGATAAAAGAGGCATTTCAAGACCTTGAAAAAATACAGGATATTCCCATGCTTGTCATGCAAGGTGGAGATGACAAAATTGTAAATAAAGGCACCGTAAAAGAATGGTTCAATCATGTTCCATTATCTGAAAAAAGATTTAAGGAATGGCCGAAATGTTACCATGAAATCTTTAATGAACCAGAGCGGGAAGAGGTATTTGAGTATGCAAAGGATTTTGTTTTAAGTCAATTAAAAGCAATAGGTTATATTGTTTAGAAAGGTTGTCGGTTTCAATGATGCCAATCACCCTTATGTCTAGGGTATATCGCAAAATACTTCCAGCAGTGCACAAAGAATTGGCTTATTGGAAAAGCCGTGCTGAAAACATTCCGAATGCAGAGCTAAGAACCCAAGCTCTCGCAAGCATTGAGCATAAAACATTCCATTGTGAAGGTGGAGCCATCCTCGCACTAACTGCTAAAGAGGACTATAAAAAAGCCATAAAATTTATCGTTGCCTATCAAACCATCAGTGATTATCTAGATAATCTTTGTGACAGAAGTACTTCCCTTGATCCTGAGGATTTTGCAGCACTCCATGAATCGATGTCAGATGCATTTGTTCTACAGGCTGGCAAGAAAAACTATTACCGGCTCCGCACGGATCAGGATGATGATAATTATTTGTATGATTTATCGGAAACCTGTCGTTCTGTCCTTAGGGAAGTAAATAATTATGATGGAATCAAAGATTACTTGCTTGAGCTTTGCCAATACTATTGTGATTTACAAATTCACAAGCATGTAACTCAAGAGGAGAGAGTCCCTCGTCTTGAAAAATGGTTTCAAAACAACCAATACCAGCTGCCTGAAATGGAATGGTATGAATTCTCGGCATGTTCCGGTTCTACCTTAGGCATTTTTTGCCTCATATCCTATGCGCTTCGTGATGATTTTCAGCTTCGTGATGCAGAAAATATCAGGAAGGGGTACTTTCCATATATTCAGGGCTTACATATTCTATTGGATTATTTTATTGATCAAGAGGAGGACATCGCGGGAGGGGACTTGAATTTTTGTTCCTATTATCAAAGTGAGGAAAAACTTTTTCAGCGATTGAAGCATTTTGTGGTTGAAGCTGACCGGCACACGGAATACCTTCCGCACAAGAACTTCCATCGCCTGATTAATCGCGGTCTGTTAGGAATTTATTTATCAGATGCCAAGGTCCGCAAACAGAAAAACGTCCGTAAACTGGCAAAAGGCATTATTAAATCGGGCGGCTGGATTAGTTATTTCTTTTATTTCAATGGTCTTGCCTACCGTTCTGTGCAAAAATCAGTCCCGGCATTTGTCACAAGGTTAATCACAAAATAAACCAGGCGCGAGCCTGGTTTGCTATATTTTTTCAATCGCTATAATAAATGCTGGATGATTTTGTTGATTAATAAATTGGTATTGGAGCACATGTGCCTTTTTCTGGTCCATTTGCTGGCAAAAGGCAAGCAGAGAATCCCGCTCCTCGGCACCGCCTTTGTGACCATGATAAATAACAAGCACGATGATTCCTTCTGGTGCCATGATCTCCAATAGTTGTTGAATGGCAGCAATCGTTGTTTCAGGACGGGTTACAATTGCTTTATCACTGCCTGGAAGATAACCTAAGTTAAAAATCGCACCTGAAATCTTACCATAATGGATGTCGGGAATCAATTGGGATAGGTTTTCATGACCTGATTGAAAAATCGTGACTCGCTCTAACATGCATTTCTGTTTCAGACGTGCCTTGCTAGCAACAATGGCTTCATTCTGAATATCAAATCCAAATACTTGCCCTGATTCACCAACAAGCTCTGCTAAGAAAACAGTATCATAGCCATTTCCTACTGTCGCATCAATAACGACATCCCCAGGTTTAACCGCTTTAATGAGTAGACTTTTCGCAAACGGAAGAATCTTATCTATGTTCATTGTTACTACACTAAGTTCCCCTGATAAAATTTACCCTGCCAACTGTTCCTTTCTTTCAGTTTAGCATCAATCGCATTTAAGACTTCCCACTTGTTTACACTCCACATGGGTCCAACCATTAAATCAATTGGTCCGTCTCCTGTGATTCGGTGAACAATCATTTCTGGTGGTAAAATTTCTAATTGGTCACATACTAAGTTTACATAGTCTTCTTGGGATAGAAACTCAAGCATTCCTTTTTCATATTGCTTGACCATGGGCGTTCCTTTTAACAAATGAAGCAAATGAATCTTTATTCCTTGCACGTCTAACTTGGCAACTTCATGCGCTGTTTCCATCATCATGTCATATGATTCAAGCGGCAGGCCATTAATGATGTGAGAGCAGATGCGAATGCCATGTTTCCTTAGCTTAGTAACGCCGTCTTTATAGCACTGAAAGTCATGGGCACGATTAATAAGTGAGGCAGTCCGCTCATGAACCGTTTGAAGCCCTAATTCAACCCATAAATAGGTGCGTTGGTTTAATTCTGCTAAATACTCGACCACATCATCGGGCAGACAATCAGGACGAGTGGCGATTGATAAACCCACTACGCCTTCCTGATTTAGAACTGATTCGTATTTTTCGCGGAGAACATCTACAGGTGCATGGGTATTTGTAAATGCCTGAAAGTAGGCCATATATTTGCCATCTTTCCATTTCGTGTGCATTTTTTCTTTTATTTCGTTAAATTGTGTTTCCAAGGTCTCCACGCGATTTCCAGCAAAATCACCTGATCCGGACGCACTACAAAATGTGCAGCCCCCGTGTGCCACCGTGCCGTCACGGTTCGGGCAGTCAAATCCCCCGTCGAGTGCAACCTTAAACACCTTATGACCAAATTGCCCACGAAGGTGGTAATTCCATGTATGGTAACGTTTATCATCAGAAGCATATGGAAAAGGTCTAGTCTGAATCAATCAGAAAACCTCCTTTTTAAAAAGTAAAAGACATAACATCAATTTTATCATGATATGACAAGCTTATCCAAATGTAATTATTAACGGACATGGTTGGTAAAATTTATCCAACTGTTTATGTTATAGGAAAAGGAATGGAGAACACAATAAGAAATGAAGCATTTTGCTTCTAGAGATTCAACGGGGATTGAGTTATTACAGAAGGGGGTTCTAAAGATGGCTACTCGCGACTCAATGGACAACTTAATGCAGCAGGTTGAGGATGCAATTCGCTATGCCGAGGAACAGTACAAACAAAGCAGCCTTCAAGAGCACTATAATGATGATGATTACACAAAGGCACTGCAACAGCTTGAAGATACTTATCTGGACATTGCAAAAATGGCCCAAAGTGCTAATTCGCAGCAAAGGGACCAACTCCATAGAATGAGACTCCAGCTTCAGCAGCTTCAGAACACAATGATTCTAGAGGGGGAAAACCTTTGAAAAAGCGTTCCAAGCAACAAAACCCTGAACAGAAAACACGGAATGGAATTAATAATCAAGATCTGGAACTCGGACAAGATTTCGATCTTGTAAAACAAGCAAAGAAAAACTATGAAAAAACAGGCGGGCAGCCGGTGAAATCCAAATTTCACCAAGAAAAGGACCAGTCCTCCTAAAAATAAAGAAGGAACCCTCATTTTTTTCATTGAGGGCTCCTTTTTTTTCGCGAATAATATACTGGAAAATCACTAAAAAGTGTTAAAAATCACTTGAAATACTAATTTTTCAACAAAAGCACCTTGAAAATAGAAGGAAAACCTCGTTCATAATTTGGTAACAAGTGTTGTTTTATTTGTGATGTGCGTCACAGTTTGACCATTCATATCATGGTTTAAATAAGGTATGGATTAGGCATATGAAATCGAATACATAATTGACCATGAAAAAGAGACCATTTCCTGGACAACAAGCGAAGAAATTGGACCTAAAGAGCGATATAAATTTGTTATTGAGTTTTATTCAGATAGCTTAAATGTAAAAAAAGATAGGAAATCTCTCCAGTACAAATTTAAAAGTTTTGCTGACATCGACTTGGTCAATGTGACCAGTTTTTTTTTGAGACAGTGTTTTTGTTGTGTATATGGTACTAGGATTGTTGCGGGAGAATTATAGGGTTTGGCGGAATAAACGGGGATTTGGCGGAATAACTGGAAAAGTTGGCGGAATCACCTCTAGAATCCACAGAATTATTTAAAAGTTTCACGAATTTCCTATTTTAATACGACAGATCATAGCCCGCCTATACTGGAAAAGAAAAAGAATTGCACCCCACTTGAAAAAGGAATAGAATAAATCTTTGGAAATTGAAAAGTGAAATGTGAAGGGGCGTTTTTTTATGCCACGTGCCTTATGGCTCTTAATAATTGGAATGATCGTTAATGTAACAGGCTCTTCATTTTTATGGCCTTTAAATACAATCTATATACACGACCATTTAGGGAAGTCCTTATCAGTAGCTGGAATTGTTTTAATGTTAAATTCCGCCGCTAGTGTGATCGGAAACCTTTATGGCGGCAGCCTATTCGATAAAATTGGCGGCTACAAATCTATTATTTTAGGAATAAGTATTACGCTTGCAGCCCTTGTGGGCTTAACGTTCTGGCATGGCTGGCTAGCATATACTGTTTTCCAAATCATTATTGGATTTGGTACGGGAATTATTTTTCCATCAATGTATGCCATGGCAGGGTCTGTTTGGAAAGAAGGCGGGCGTAAAGCATTTAACGCCATTTATGTTGCCCAAAACCTTGGAGTAGCCTTGGGTGCATCTCTTGGAGGGATTGTTGCAGCTCATTCCTTTCAACTAATCTTCCTTGCAAATACAGTCATGTACGTCCTCTTTTTACTCATAGCGGTATTTGGCTATAAGGGAATCTTAGTGGATTCAGGAAAACAAGGAACGATCGATATAAATGTTCCAACCGTTACGAATAGAAAAAATCTGTATGCCTTATTGATACTGTGCACAGGTTATTTGCTGTGCTGGGTGGCTTATGTACAATGGCCAACGACGATTGCGTCGTATACACAGGAAATCCATATCTCTTTAACGCAATATAGCTTATTATGGTCGATAAACGGAGCCCTCATTGTCGTTGGCCAACCGCTTTTAAATTGTGTGTTGAAACATCTAACCGCCTCACTCAAACTACAAATGATTATTGGCATTGGTATTTTTATTGTTTCATTTTTAGTCGCAGGGAAGGCAACGGTATTCTCAGGATTTCTTGTCGGGATGATCATCCTAACAATCGGTGAAATGTTCATCTGGCCGGCTGTGCCTACAGTCGCCTTTGACTTAGCTCCAAAGGGCCGTGAAGGTTTCTACCAAGGAATCGTCAACAGTACAGCAACAGGTGGAAGAATGGTAGGGCCCTTAATGGGAGGAATGATCGTTGACATGTATAACATGTCAGCACTATTCATAGTTTTAATTTTGTTATTCCTAATCGCAATTGTAACAACATTACTATATGATCGAAGTCTAAAAACGAAAATGGTGTCAGGCACCATCCATGGACAAATATAGGATTTGTCCGTGTGGAGAGGACAGTGGGGGTTCATATGCTCTCACTTTTTTTGTTTAAAAGGTGGATATTTTGTCTATCATGAATCTAGGCGATTGTTTGGGTTGCATACTTACTGAAAATTTAATACAATAACCGTAATACTTTATATTAATATTGAAAAGACAGTGATCAGGAGTAGTAATGGTTCATACCCGCAAATAGAGAGTTGACGGCTGGTGGAAGTCAACCGGGTACATCATGAACTCGCCTTTGAGTTGCAAGCGTGAAGGAATAGTAAGGCTTGCCGTTTTCCGCGTTAAGGATGAATGAAGCGAGTGCAGTCAGCACTAATGTGGGTGGTACCGCGGGAAGATACATACAATCCTCTCGTCCCTTTTTGGGATGAGGGGTTTTTTATTTTTTTTTAGGAGGAAGAGCATTATGAGTTTCGACCATAATCAAATCGAACAAAAGTGGCAAAAGAAATGGGAAGAAGAAAAAACATTTAAAACAAGCGAAGAATTTGATAAAAGAAAATTTTACGCTTTAGATATGTTTCCATATCCGTCAGGGGCAGGTCTACACGTTGGACACCCTGAAGGCTACACAGCAACCGACATTCTTTCCCGCTTAAAGCGGATGCAGGGATACAATGTTCTTCATCCAATGGGCTGGGATGCGTTCGGCCTACCAGCGGAACAATACGCATTGGATACGGGTAACGATCCAGCGGAATTTACAGAACAGAATATCAATACATTCCGCCGGCAAATTAAATCATTAGGATTCTCGTATGATTGGGATCGTGAAGTCAATACGACTGACCCTGAATACTACAAATGGACCCAATGGATTTTCTTAAAACTTTTTGAAAAAGGTCTAGCTTACATTGATGAAGTAGCGGTAAACTGGTGCCCTGCACTTGGAACGGTACTAGCAAATGAAGAGGTCATTGATGGCAAAAGTGAACGCGGCGGGCACCCAGTTGAACGTCGTCCGATGAAGCAGTGGATGTTAAGAATCACCGCTTACGGTGACCGTTTACTGGAAGACCTTGAAGAACTTGATTGGCCTGAAAGCTTGAAGGAAATGCAGCGCAACTGGATCGGCCGTTCAGAAGGTGCGGAAGTTACCTTCTCAATCGAAGGACACGAGGAAACATTCACTGTCTTCACTACTCGCCCTGATACTTTATTTGGTGCTACGTATGCCGTGCTTGCACCTGAACATTCATTTGTTGAAAAAATAACAACAGCTGAACAGCGTGCTGCGGTTGATGCCTATTTAGACAAAGTTAAGACGAAAAGCGATTTGGAACGTACGGATCTTGCCAAAGAGAAAACAGGAGTATTTACTGGCGCCTATGCCATCAATCCTGCCAATGGGGAGAAAATGCCAATTTGGATTGCTGATTATGTGTTAGTAAGCTATGGAACTGGTGCGATTATGGCAGTTCCTGCACATGATGAGCGTGACTATGAATTCGCAAAAGAATTTAACCTTCCTATTAAAGCAGTTGTCGCAGGTGGAGATATTGACAAAGAAGCCTACACAGGCGATGGTAAACATATTAACTCTGAATTTTTAAATGGCTTGGATAAAACAGAAGGCATTCAAAAAATGATTGCTTGGTTAGAAGAAAAAGGGATAGGAACGAAGAAAGTAACCTTCCGCCTAAGAGATTGGCTGTTCAGCCGTCAACGTTATTGGGGTGAACCCATTCCGATTATCCATTGGGAAGATGGTTCAATGACAGCAGTTCCGGAAGACCAGCTTCCACTGATGTTACCAAAAACCACTGAAATTCGTCCTTCAGGGACAGGAGAATCACCACTTGCAGTTATTTCTGATTTCGTGAATGTTGTGGATCCGGAAACAGGTAAAAAGGGTCGCCGTGAAACAAATACGATGCCGCAATGGGCGGGCAGCTGCTGGTATTATTTACGTTATATTGATCCGAAAAATGATCAAGCACTTGCTTCACAGGAAAAGTTAAATCATTGGCTTCCTGTTGATATCTACATTGGCGGTGCCGAACATGCCGTATTACATTTACTTTATGCGCGTTTCTGGCACAAATTCTTGTATGATATCGGTGTGGTTCCTACCAAAGAACCATTCCAAAAGCTATTTAACCAAGGAATGATTTTAGGCGAAGGAAATGAAAAAATGAGTAAATCAAAAGGGAATGTAGTAAACCCTGATGATATCGTTGGCAGCCACGGTGCTGATACCCTTCGCTTGTATGAAATGTTCATGGGACCGCTTGATGCATCGATTGCTTGGTCGACCAATGGATTGGATGGTTCCCGCCGCTTCTTAGATCGGATCTGGCGTTTAATGGTTGAGGAAAATGGAGAATTAAATCCAAAGATTCAAGCCAATGAAGAAACCTCTAGTTTGGAAAAAGTGTATCATCAAACCGTGAAAAAAGTGACTGAGGATTATGAAGGTTTGAGGTTTAACACGGCCATTTCACAAATGATGGTATTCATTAATGAAGCCTATAAGGCAACTGTACTTCCAAAAGAGTATATTGAAGGATTCGTTAAATTGCTTGCACCTGTTTGCCCGCATATCGCTGAGGAGCTTTGGGAAAAGTTGGGACACAGTGAAACGATAACTTACGAAGCATGGCCTGCCTATGATGAGGCAAAACTAGTGGATGAAGAAGTTGAAATTGTCATCCAGGTAAATGGTAAAGTAAAGACAAAACTTATGGTACCAACAGATGCAAGCAAAGAGTCACTTGAAGGCATCGCGATGGAAGATGCGCATATAAAGGAACAAATTGAAGGAAAAACAATTCGCAAGGTAATTACTGTTCCAGGAAAGCTTGTTAATATTGTAGCAAATTAAAAGAACGGCCCCTCTCTTGGGGCTGTTTTCCTGAAGGGGATGGACTAGATGGAAGAAATTCAAACGATTACACCAGAAGAATTAGAAAAGAAGCTTGAGGCAGGGGAGAAACTTGAGCTTGTGGACGTTAGGGAAGATGAAGAAGTAGTATTCGGGATGGTACCAGGAGCTAAGCATATTCGAATGGGTGACATTCCTGCTAATCTCGACTATTTTGACAAGGATAAGGAATATATTTTTATTTGCCGCTCAAGTGCCCGCAGTGGAAATGTCTGCCATTATCTAAAGGACCAAGGATATAAGGTTCGCAATATGGTTGGCGGCATGCTCGCATGGACTGGAGAAACAGAATATACAGAATAACCGATTCCACCATGGAATCGGTTTTTTTGTGTAAATAAGCAGCGCTTGCGCTTTCTGGGTTAGTGAGAGACCTCAAGCTTAGGTTTATCTCTCATCAACATACCTCCTAAAAGGATAAGCGGCAGGATATTGACTGCAGCAAGTACGGCACCTTGAATATCTGTACCAATCAATAAACCATGTATCGTAACGAATATATATAGGACCGGATTCAATGCGTGTAATTTTCGCCATTTTTGATAGCCGATTTTTTTTCGTGCTTTGGATGTAACGATCGTCATAATTAAGAAATAAAGGGATAGTGCGCCCAGCGCCATTGGCAAGGGCTTATAGTCCGTATTAAACGGTATGAGTATCTCTAACCATTGTAACGAGATATATGAATCGATTAGTAAAAATCCTACGTGGCCAAGGACAAGATAAAGGGCCCAATTAGACAGTGATTCATGCAAAAATAGGGAAGTAGTGACCTTTTGTTTTCGCTTTTTCTGAACTTGAGAGTACAGTCCAATGATGACAGACAAGTAAAGTAAAAGGTAAGCTACCAAACCTGAAGCACGGATCATATACCATTCAAACATTTCCAAGTTACTCTCCTCCTCTCCAAATATCTCCGTCATTAGTAATTAACACAGCCTGGACACCTTTACTATTTATCCACTCTTGACCAGCCTGTTTACCAAGTAAAAGAACCGTTTTTGCCCAAACGTCAGCTTCCAAAGCAGTAGGGGCTGTCACTGTTGCCGATACAATCTTACTTTTACTAGGTTTTCCTGTTCGAGTATCAATCAAATGATGCGTCCACTCCCCATTCATCCGCCATGTCCTTTTCATGGTTGTGGACGTCGCCAGCGCACCTTTTTGAACCTGAATCGAAGAAATCATCGTTGTTTCGGCAAATGGACTCTCTATCCCAATATTTAATGGTCGTGGCAACGTGCCGAAAATGCGGATATCACCACCCACGTTGATAAAGCCATAGCCCAACCTATCTAAAAGCAGTGCGGCACGATCAATCACCCAGCCCTTGGCCATTCCCCCAAGATCGATTTTTGATAATAGGGTTACGGACCGTTTACTTTCATTTAGTATAAAAGGTTGCGAACTTATCGCAGCCATTGATGAAGGGGGAGTTACTGCTAACTCTTTCCCCTTTATCATTTCAATCGATTTTGAATAGCCGTGGTTTTCAAGCGTCGATAGAATGCCAGGATTAAAAATACCTTCCGTTTCTTCAAAAAATCGAAGAGCGTCTGATATGATTGAAATCATCTCACTGCTAACGATGACTTCTTTTTCAACTTGTTGATTTATTCGTGATAGTTCACTATCGGAGCGGAAACGGCTGCATGTATCCTCAATCAATTCAAATAGCTTGTAGATAGGCATCATATCGTTGGCAAATAACTCATGATTAATAGAGATTTTCACAATAGTACTCATGGAGGGGAACTGGTAGGTAAACATCAGGTTCCACCTGTAGTCGTGTCAAAGCCGCCTTGATGTCCCATTCCAGGTCCGCCGCCATTTGAAAATTGATCCTGTTGATTACTGTTTCCATTGAATTGATCATTATTATTCGAGTACTGATCACTAGAATCAAAATTATTGTTAGAATCATCATTTTGATTGTATTGCGATGAGTTACCGCCATCAAAGGATTGCCCTTGAGTAAGTGCCGCTTGATTGCTCGCTTGATCGCCATTTGATAGACCAAGAAATGATACCATTCCAGCTACTAATGCCAAACTCCCAAAACTAACGCCCCAAGAGATTTTTTGTTTTTTATCCATTTTTAATGCTCCTTTCTATAGGTGAAACTGTCTTTCTAAAAAGGAGTTTACAAGTTGAATCTTAAAATAACCTTAATTTTTCAGTCTGCTTATTTTTAAAATTCAGATAAGTTGTTAATAATGGTAGTAAAAAAGAGAGGGAGAGAGAAAAGTGATACAGGTTAAATTGTTTGATCGGGAACATGAGAAGGACTTAGAAAAGGAAATGAATCGGTTTTTAAGAGGGATAGATGAAACAAGCCTGCTCGATATTAAATATAATGTGGCAGCAATGCCGGAGGAAGAAGAAGAGGAGCAGATTTATTGTTTTTCCGCGATGATAATTTACAAGGCCTGACAAATAGTCAGACCTTTTTGTTTTTTGCAGACAGGGCTGCATTGGTACCAGCTAATCTTCCAGTTACAAGGGCAGAGGTAATATTATACCCGCCAGTATAACCATGGACATCAAGGATTTCACCACAGAAATATAAACCATTCATTAATTTCGAGCCCATCGTTTGTGGCTCGATTTCTTTAATAGACACACCGCCGCCAGTGACAAAAGCTTTTTCAAGAGGCAAGGTGCCATTTACTTTTATCAGGAATTGCTTGCAGCTCTTTGAAAAACTACGAATTTTTTCATTGGAAATCGTGCCGCCTTGCTCAGATGGGTCAATCCCATTATGTTCTAATAGAAATAGAAGATATCGTTCAGGGACTAGCCCTTTAAGCGTGTTTTTAATGCTTTTCTTAGGCTCACTTTTAACAAGCGCAAGAATTTCTTGAAAAACTTCTTCCTCTTTTTTGTCTGGTAGTGCATCAAGGCTCATGGTTACTTCTTTTAAATTCCACTTTTTCATAGCTTTGACTACGAACTGACTGCAGCGCAGCACGGCAGGTCCGCTGATTCCAAAATGGGTAAAAATCATATCCATGCGGTGCGAGATAATTGGCTTTCCTTTCGGATTCAAAACACTTAAGTCAATGTCTCTTAGTGATAAACCTTGCAGGGCTTTATTTTTAATAAATGGTTCGCTAGAGGTGACAGGGACTTCAGTTGGAAACAGATCCGTAATCGTATGTCCTGCTTTCTTCGCCCAAGCATACCCATCACCAGTTGAACCTGTATGTGGAACTGATTTTCCCCCAACGGCAATCACGATCGATTTAGCTGATAATTTTTGACCATCTTTCAACAAGACGGCAGAAACGGTTCCATTTTCATAGAAAAGGTCCTCTACAGGGCTATTTTTGAAAATCCTGACACGAAGCTTTTCTAACTGATTTAATAGGGCGTCAACGACAGATTGAGCCTTATTGGAAACGGGGAACATCCGCCCGTGATCCTCTTCCTTTAATTCGATACCTAATTTTTCAAAGAACTTAATAATATCTTCATTACTAAAGATTGAAAAGGCACTATATAAAAACTTACCGTTCCCCGGCAGGTGCTTGATGATTTCCTCAATTGGCAGGCGATTCGTCACGTTACAGCGACCACCTCCGGAAATAGCTAACTTTCTGCCGAGCTTGTCTCCTTTATCAATTAAAAGTACTTTTGCGCCTTTTTCACCAGCTGCAATGGCCGCCATTAACCCAGAAGGTCCGCCGCCGATGACAATTACATCATAATCCATATTTCCACCAACTTTACTTTAATCCGTCACTCCATTATAAACATTTATCATCAAAATAAAACGAATGTGCCCTTTTTTTCATAAATTTAACTTGGAAGTTAGTAGCGTCTGAGAGAAAGAAGTTGTAAACTACTAATAGTGTGCAAAAAAAGTCGAATTATTTGTGAAGAAGCGCACGTATTTCTTCGGGTAGGAAGGGATTCTATGCAGTCTAAGCTTTTAAGAGGAACATTTATTTTAACGTTTGGAACAATACTATCTAAGGTTATCGGATTAATTTATGTTATTCCGTTTTATCAAATTGTTGGGAAACACGGGACGCAGCTTTATTCATTTTCATATGTCCCATATACCATTTTTATTAGTATTGCAACGGCGGGTGTACCGCTGGCTGTTTCAAAATTCATTGCAAAATATAATGCACTTGAAGAGTATGCCGTTGGCCGAAAGCTGTTTAAATCGGGACTAGTGGTTATGTTGTTGACTGGGTTTGTGGCATTCTTAGTGATGTATTCCGCTGCACCTATGTTAGCTGAATTAAGTCATCCTGGTAAAGGACAACTGGCCAATGTTACGACGGTTATTCGGGCTGTTAGTTTTGCATTGATCGTTGTGCCAATTATGAGCTTAATCAGAGGTTATTTTCAGGGACATCAATCAATGGGACCTTCGGCTGTTTCACAGGTCGTCGAACAAATCGTACGAATTATTTTTACACTTGCAGGAGCCTATGTTGTTCTGAAATTTTTACATGGCACTATTGTTTCGGCAGTTAGCGTTGCCACCTTTGCAGCATTTGTCGGTGCTATCGGAGGATTAGTTGTTTTATTTTGGTATTGGTATAAAAGAAAACCCTATTTGGACGAGCTACTTGAACATGATAAAGGGACCAGCCATATTTCTTTAAAGGAAATCTATAAAGAAATTCTTTTATACGCAGCGCCCTTCGTTTTTGTCGGGATTGCCAATCCGTTATTTCAATTTATCGATCAAATTACCTTTAACCGGGCGATGTCCGCAATGGGCAATGCCAAGCAGGTGGCTGATGCGGCCTTTGGTATATTAAATTTCGAGTCACATAAAATTGTCATCATTCCTGTATCACTTGCAACGGCCTTTTCCTTAACACTCATACCGAGTATTACAAAGGCATTTGTAGAGAATGATCAGAAAAACATGAACCGGCAATTAAACCAAACCTTTCAAGTTTTGCTCTATTTAACATTACCGGCTGCTATCGGGCTTTCGTTATTGGCCGAACCGGTTTACACGGCTTTTTATGAGCATGATAATCTTGGGACACAAGTATTAGGCGCCTATGCACCTGTTGCGATTCTTTTTTCCCTCTATTCTGTAACAGCAGCCATATTGCAGGGAATTAACGAACAGCGCTTTACCATCTTAAGCTTGCTTGTGGGTTTATTAATAAAATTTGCTCTAAACATTCCATTAATTAAAATGTTTGAAACAAGAGGGGCCGTTCTCGCCACCGCGCTTGGTTATACGGCAGCGATTGTCATTAATTTAATTGTGATTAAGATATTCTCCGGCTATCGTTTCCGACTGGTATGGCGGAGGAGTTTATTGATTATCATCTTCGCAGGATTGATGTGGGCAGGAACAGAAATTGTTTATAAATTACTATTACTATTCCTTTCTCCTGCATCAAAGGGTCAATCCGTCTTGCTTATCGTGATAAGTGCCGGAGTGGGCGCCGTCATCTATTTTTACTTAGGCCTGAAATCAGGACTAGTGAACCGTTTATTTGGTGACAGGGTCGATCGAATCAAGCAAAAACTAAGGTTAAGATTTTAAAAATCTTCTTAAAAAGGAGATGGGACAGTTGAGAATTGATAAAATGCTAGCTAATCTTGGCTATGGCAGTCGAAAAGAAGTGAAACAGCTTCTAAAAAGTAGTGCGGTCAAAGTGGATGATGTAGTAGTCAAGGATGCAAAACAGCATGTGGATACGTCTAAACAAACCGTGACTTTAAATGGTGAGGTTATTGAATACAAAGAATTTATCTATCTAATGATGAACAAGCCTCAAGGAGTCTTATCGGCTACAGAAGATAGCTCTACCGAAACGGTTATCGATTTATTAGAACTCGAGGACCAGGTTTATGAGCCGTTTCCCGTTGGAAGATTGGATAAGGATACAGAAGGTTTACTGCTGATCACCAATGATGGTCAGTTGGCACATCGATTACTTTCACCGAAAAAGCATGTTCCGAAAACGTATTTTGCAGTAATCGATGGTGAAGTGACCGAAGAAGATGTAGTTGCCTTTGCTAATGGTGTAACCTTGGATGATGGCTACGAAACAAAACCTGGTGAGTTGAAAATAATAAAATCCGGTATCCGTTCTGACATCGAACTAACCATCACGGAAGGCAAATTTCATCAAGTGAAAAGAATGTTTGAAGCTGTTGGTAAAAGAGTGGTTTATCTCCAACGGATTTCGATGGGCCCCTTGCCGTTGGATGAGACACTGGAGTTAGGTGAATATCGGGAATTAACAGACGAAGAAGTAGAATTATTGCGAGAATATCAAGTGAAATAATCTTAAAATGTAAAAAGCAGCTATTTTTTTAGCTTCTTTTTCCTTTTAATAAATATTTCGCTATGAAATAACGTTAGTAAAGCGTGATTATGGAATTTTCTTGCCTTTAATAAGTTCAATCAGCGAATTTGGCAATTTTATCAGCGAATTCCTATGTTCAATCAGCGATCCCATATTCTCATATATGGTTAATTATTGATAGGCCTTCACATCTAACATTGTTTCTAAATCGACAATTTCAACATTTCTTTTTTGCAATTCTTCTATTAGCTGTGGTAAGGCTTTTTTGGTCTCACTCTTATCGGAATCGGAGTGCATTAAGATAATGTCACCGTTTCGAAGATTATCGATCACATTGCGAATGATATTTTTTGAATCCATTTGGGACCAATCCAGGGTATCAATGGACCAGAGGACAATGGAATAGCCCTCTTGTTTTGCAACCTCTTCCACCTGTACATTTGTATCTCCATATGGTGTACGAAGGATAGCCGGCTCCTTGCCAATAACTGATTTAATTGCTTTCCCAGCTTGATCAATTTCGAGTCTAGTAGCGTTTTTGCCTAATTTGGTTAATTCCACATGATTAAAGCTATGGCTTAAGACTAAGTTTCCATTTTTAAAGGCATCCCTTACAACTTCAGGATGCTTATTAACCTTACTGCCAATAAAAAAGAAGTTTCCTTTTACATGGTGGTTTGCCAAAATCTCAATGATTGCTGGTGTGATTACTTCATCAGGTCCATCATCAAACGTTAGGGCCACCCGTTTTTTATCAGGGCCATTAATATAAACACCCTCTTGGTTTTTAGCAAAGAGGACGATATCTTTCCGCCACTTTTGCATCGAAGCCCAAGCTGATTCTGATAACTGATTGGAGTTTCCTTTTATATCAAGGATGTATTCGTTATTTGATGCTGTGATGGTAGATCTTTTTGGGTTAAAAACAGAAATATGATCAATCACATTACTACTTTTCGGAAAAATCAACTTAAGCTGAATTTCCTGCTTCAATTCATAAACATAAATATTTTCATTATTATTGTCTCGTATTTCCTTAGGCTGCCCGAATGATCTGACCACCATCTTGTCAGTAATTTCTTTGAGGTCAGCATCATAGGAACGAACGTCGAAAATTTCTCCTGCCTTGTTATAGCCTAAAACGATGTTTTTATTGTCATAGGTGGCATAGGTGCCAGAACCTGCCTGATCAACCTTGTCGGGTTCACCCCATTCAGAGTTAACTTGTTCGATTGTGCGATCAAGCGCATTAAATGGACAATCCTTCACCATTCCTTTTTGAGCCAAATCCTTAATATTATCAAGCTTTTTTAAATAGGATTGGTTTATTTCCTTAGGCTGTAGGCCATTTTGCTTTTGCTGTACATTATTACTTGGATGCAGCTGTTCAGAATCACAAGCAGTTAATAGTGTAGACAAAGAGAAAATGACCGTCAAGATAGGTGTTAACAACTTCATTAGGGGTTTCACTTCCCATAATTTATTTGATCTATATTTGATTTAATAATAGCAAAGACATTCAATTTTGGAAAAATTAAACTCAATCGCATGAAAAAAAGGACAAGCAATCAGCTTGTCCTAGATTTAACGTTTATTTTCAATTAAGCCTGTAGGAAAGATTGTAACATCCAGTTATGTTTATTGAGTTTGCCGATTAGGCCTAAAAACATATCACTGGTTACCTCGTCATTGTTTTGTTCAGCAACTTCCATCCCAGCTTTTAATTCATCAATGATTAAGGAAAAGTCATGGACGATTGTCTGAACCATTTCTTCAGCAGTTAATGTTTCACTGGTTTCTTCAATGGTTGCAAGTTGAAGATATTCTTTAAGGGTAGAAATGGGACTGCCGCCAATGGTTAATAATTGCTCAGCAAACTCATCAATTGTCGCTGCTGCTTCCTCATATAATTCTTCGAATTTGGCATGTAAGGTAAAGAAGTGAGGACCTTTCACATACCAGTGAAAACGATGTAATTTAGTATATAGTATATTCCAGTTTGCAATTTGTTGGTTGATTACTTGTTCAACGGTCATTTTAGCATTCCTCCTAATTTCTTATCTAAATTAATTATATCATATATTATTTAAAAGTAAATATTAAATAATAATAATTATAATTAAGAAAGGGAAACTTTTTTAAATAATTAGTAACTAGGTAGAACTCTGGGTATCTTAATAATATTTACTTGCAAAGGATACCTTAATTTTAAGGGGGAACTGTCATGAGACTTACACACGAGCAGGCTATTGAGTTACACGGCTTTAATAATTTGACGAAATCGTTAAGCTTTAATATGTATGATATTTGTTTTACAAAAACGAGGGAAGAACGTGAAGCCTATCTGAAGTATATAGATGAACAATACAGTGCAGACAGGCTGAAAAAAATTTTAACCCATGTATCAGATATAATAGGTGCCCATGTGTTAAATGTGGCGAGTCAGGACTTTGAACCAGCTGGGGCGAGCGTGACTCTATTGGTATCAGAGGGTCCAGTTGCTAATGCGCCGTCTGAATCCTTTGAGGAATCTCCGGGACCTCTGCCGGAATCGGTGGTGATGCAATTAGATAAGAGTCATATCACGGTTCATACATATCCGGAATTCCACCCTGATGAAGGAATAAGCACATTTCGGGCAGATATTGATGTTTCAACGTGCGGGGAAATTTCGCCGCTTAAGGCCCTTCATTATTTAATCCGTTCATTTGAAACAGATGTGATGACAATTGATTACCGGGTCCGCGGCTTTACAAGGGATAAGACAGGGCATAAGCTCTTTATTGATCATGAAATAAACTCGATTCAGAATTACATCCCTGAAGATGTCGGCGAATTATTCGATATGATTGACGTTAATGTCTATCAGGAACATATTTTTCACACAAAATGCAAGCTGCGTGAATTCGATTTAAATAACTATTTGTTTGGATACACAAAAGATAAGCTTTCACCTGATGAACATATTGAAATCACGGAGCGATTAAAGATTGAGATGGATGAAATCTTTTATGGGAAAAATATTATCCAATAGTAATGGAGCCGAAGGAAAAGTCATTAATTAAGGATCTACGTTACGGAACAAAGTCATAATTATGAATAGGGTCACGTAGGAGGTGTCTACGTGACCGAAACAGGGGTCAAACCAAGGATAGGGTCACGTAGAAGGTGTCTACGTGACCGAAACAGGGGTCTAACCAAGGATAGGGTCACGTAGAAGGTGTCTACGTGACCGAAACAGGGGTCTAACTAAGGATAGGGTCACGTAGGAGGTGTCTACGTGACCGAAACAGGGGTCGAAGCAAGGATAGGGTCACGTAGAAGGTGTC
>NZ_JAGGQY010000103.1:0-10910 GCF_018613105.1 Bacillus sp. ISL-77 | reverse complement strand
AACCTTCAAATTAAAAGATGTTTTACATATAGTCGGAATTCCAGAATCCTCCTACCACTATCATATTAAAATGATGAAGAAGGATAATCCAGACCAGGAGTTAGAAGAACTGATTCAATCCATTTTCGAAGAACATAACGGAAATTATGGTTATCGTCGTATTCAATTAGAATTGGAAAACCGTGGGGTTGAAGTGAATCATAAGAAGGTTCAACGCATCATGAATAAACTCGGACTCAAAGGTGATAAATTCAGATTAAAATCACGCAAATACAGTTCTTACAAGGGTACCACTGGAGCTGTTGCTAAGAACCGTATCAATCGTCGATTTCATACAAATGTGTGTCATCAAAAATTAACCACAGATATTACAGAATTCAAGTGTTCAGACAGTGTAAAACTGTACCTAAGTCCAATTATGGATATGTTCAATGGTGAAATTCTATCATATGGGATAAGTATGCGCCCAACCTTAGAATTAGCCCTCAACCCTCTTGAGGAAGCACTTGAAATTGTAAAAGATTCTAAGTATAGAACCACTGTACATTCTGATCAAGGCTGGCATTATCAACATCATAAATGGGTAGAAACACTCAAGGAATACAAGGTGTTCCAGAGTATGTCGCGGAAAGGAAACTGTTTAGATAATTCACCTATGGAGAACTTTTTTGGGTTACTAAAACAAGAAATGTATTACGGAGAAGCACTGTGTACATTTGAGGAATTAAAAAAGAGAATTGAAGAGTATATAAATTACTATAATAACAAGCGGATAAAGCAAAAATTGGCAGGCATGAGTCCGGTACAATACCGTGTCCATACCTGCCAATTAGCTGCATAAAATAAAACTCTAACTTTCGGGGGTCACCTCATAATAGGGAGTTGCCTTTTAAAAATGCTTTTGATATTTAATGAAATCTTAGTATACATTATGGCTCCCTTTTTTACAGCCAAAGTGATATTGCTATCTTTTAAAATTAGAGCTTTTTCTTTCAATTAATGTGGGGGCTAATTGTATATTAATCTTTTCTGATGAGACTTCGTTTTCAATTCGATTGAGAAGAATCTCTATGGTTGTTTTGACCATTTCTTCGATGGGTTGATGGATACTGGAAATCCCCATGATTTTAGCAAGATACGTATCATCGAAGCCAATCAAACTGATATCTTCAGGGATACGGATTCCCCTTTTTTGAGCACCTTTCAAGAATTCAAGCGCCATGATATCGTTTGCAGCGAAGACACATGTGAAATCGAGGCGGTCAGCCTGATTAAAATATGCTTCTATGTCTTGTTGTATCAAAAAATTATTTGTCGAGGTCTGTTTAACATTGATTAAACTGTTTAACTCAAAACCGTTTTCATACAAGACACTGTTATAGCCCAAATACTTCTCATCAGGAACCGTCCCGATAAACCCAAATTTTTTATGACCTGCATAGATAAAATTCTCGCCAGCAATCTTTCCAGCTTGCATGTGATCAAGACCGATACTATCTAGAGATTCTCGATTTTTCGTTATGATTACAGTTGGGATAGCAAGTTTGTTCAATCGTTGGATATTGTACTCACCATTTGGGACAAGGATAATTCCGTCTACTTGTCGGGCGATGAAATTTTGGATGCTTTCCCATTCGGTAATCGGATTGTGTTTTGAGTTGTGCAATAAAATATTGTATCCACGTTTACGCGCTTCAAGTTCTAGTGTATCAATCAATTCAACAAAATATGGGTTAAAGGTCTCGGTCACACAGACACCGATAATGTTTGAGTGGCTTCTTTTTAATGTTTGGGCAGCATTATTTGGGATAAACCCTACTTCTTCAATGACTTTGAGTACCCGTTTTGCAGCCTCTTCATTGACGCTTTTATTACCATTGATCACTCGTGATACAGTGGCTTGTGAAACATTTGCAAGTTTCGCAATTTCTTTCATCGTAAGTTTACTCATACATGGCTCCTTTCAAGCGCTGAGAAAACGTATTCTTTATATATGAATATTTCTAATTAAAGGAATTACTTTTTTTAGTATACTATATATTTCGGATTAATGAAAGCGCTTGTAAAAACTGTTGACACACATTTTTTGATGTTGTAACATGAAATCAGAAAGCGTGAATACGTTTTCACTGAATATTCTAATCTAGGGGGTTAAAAAGCAGTATGAAAAAGTTAATTTTGTTAGTTTCAGCATTAGTCTTAGCCATCTCATTAGTAGGATGTAATTCAAAACAGGCTAGCGACAAAGAAAAAATCACTGTTTGGACACAAGCCGCAGCTGATCATCCAGAAGGAAAGATGTTTGCTGACCGAGTAAAGAGCTACAATGAGGCTCATCCAGACGGACCAAAAGTCGAAATACAAAACATCACACGTGCAGGAGCTGGTTCAGGCTACATAGATAAGCTGAATGCAGCAATTACAGCAAATGAAATGCCTGATATTTTTACATTAGACGGACCTGATATTGGGGCTTACGTTGATTCAGGATTACTTGGTGAACTAGATGAATACATGAGCGAAGGATTCAAAGATGGATTCACGCAAGCGATCATCGACCAAGGAACAGTGGACGGGAAATTCTACGGAATGGGTTATTCAGACTCAGGCGTAGCCATCATGTATAACGAAGACATGATCAATGCATTACCTGAAGATGTAAAAGCATTAGTTCCTTCACTTGATCAAGACTGGACATGGGATCAATTTATTGAGTTATCAAGAAAAGTGGACGAGTTTGCAAAAACGTCGGATGATCCAGCGTTTGCAAATTATGAAGTGCCTGTAAGTTTATTACTAACAGACATTACTGCAGGTGCCTATGAATTAGGAACATACTACTTCACACCACTTCTTTGGGGAAATGATGCAAACATCGTCGCTGAAGATGGTGTAACAGTTGATGGCGTATTAAACAGTGACAAAAGTGTAGAAGCATTAACAAAGTATGCGCAATTATTTGCTAAACCAGCACTTGCTAGTGCGACAGAATCCGAAAAAACATTCCATACAGGAAAATCAGCACTATCTGTTAGCGGATTCTGGTATGTAAATGAACTTATCAATAATTATCCTGATTTAAAATTCAAAACCGTTCGTTATCCAAAAATGAGTGAAGACTTCGACGGGTTATACACACCATCAGGTTCTTGGGCATTTGTTCGTAACGGACAAGAAGAAGACGAAGAACGCATCAAGCAAATCGTTGAAGTCATGGAATGGTTAAATAACGACGAAGCAACAAAAGAATATTTCGCTAAAAACGGTTCCATTCCAACAAGAATCAATTCCGTTGACGCGATTGATACAAATACAGACAACCCATATCACAACGATGCATGGACAGTATTAAAGTATCAAGTGGAAAACACAAACAAATCTCGTCCTGTATCACCTGGATATCCTTATCTTTCTGAAACCTTTGCAAAAGACGTCATTCTAAAAATCGCTCAAAACAAAGCGACAGATGAAGCAACGATCAAGCAATATTTAGACGATGCAGCGAAGAAAATTGAATTAGAATTTGCAAAGTACAAAAAATAATCGTTTGTAAAAGTAAGAGGTGAGGCGATGACCTCACCTCTTACTCTTTTTTAAAAAGGGGTGTGAACCATGAAGAAATTTATCAAACGTTTTGTAAAAGTGAGAAATACAACCGAACACTTCAGACAAAGCGAACATTATAAAAAAAGAGATATCGTGTCCGCTTACGGATTTTTAACACCTGCTTTAATTCTTGCGATTCTCTTCATTGTCTTACCAATTATTCTAGCGTTTACGTACGGGTTTACGGATTACTATTTATTAAAACCAAACGACAAAGAATTTATTGGGCTTGAAAACTTTAAGCGAATGATGACAGATGAAGTGTTGATCCAAAGTTTCATGAACACGATTAAGTTTGTGGTGTTTGTTGTTCCTCTGCAACTATCGATAGCACTTGGACTTGCGCTCATTGTCAACAAAAAAATCAGAGGCGTAGGGTTCTTCCGTACCGCCTATTTTTCACCAGCTGTTTTATCTCTTGTTGTCATCTCAATCCTATGGACGGTCATGTTAAACCCAACATCTGGATTAATTAATGAACTCCTTGCAAATGTTGGGATTTCAAAGCAGCCTTTCCTCTCAAGTGCGTCTCAAGCAATGTATACGATCATTGCGATCTCTGCATGGTCAGGGTGTGGGTATCAAATGATGATCTTTTTAGCAGGACTTAAAAATATTGATGGAAGCCTTTATGAAGCAGCGGACATTGACGGAGCCAATGCATTCCAAAAGTTTTTATTTATTACCATTCCGTCATTAAAACCCATTCTGATGTTTTTAGTGATCACCACCACGATTCAGGCGTTTAAACTCATTGTTCAACCGATGGTTATGACAGGTGGAGGTCCGGATTACTCAACGATTACCATTTTGCAATACATTTATGAGTATGGATTCCGTCACCGAAACATTGGATATGCAAGTGCCATTACATTAGTATTCACGATTTTCTTAGTCGTTATCTCAATCATTATTAAAAAGCTATTTAGAGAGGAGAAAGCAGCATGAAAATTGTAAAGAAAACCTTGTTTTATATCTTGGCGTCTCTTATGGCATTACAATTTTTACTTCCTCTTATTTGGATGATTCTTTCTTCATTTAAAATCGATGAAGTGATTTACAAAGATATTGATACAATCTTTGCCTTTGTTCCAAGATTTTCTGATCTTTCGTTTGATTCCTATGTGGAGTTATTAGGTTTTTATAACATCTTTAAAAACGTTGGAAATAGTTTGATTTATGCATCCGTTACAGTGGTTGTAGGATTAACCATCAATTCATTGGCAGGATATGCTCTAGCAAGATTTAAATTTCCATTTAAAGATTGGATTTTAATTTTTATTATCGCTCTTATGATTGTGCCAATTGAAGCGACCATTCTTCCATTGTTTTTAGTGGTAAATGAAATGGGATTAATCAACACGATTCCAGGTTATTTGCTGCCATTTATCATCAATGTGATGAACATTTTCTTATTCAGACAACATTTCTTATCCTTCCCTGGTGAATTGATTGAATCAGGAAAAATCGATGGACTAAGTGAAGTCGGATGTTTCTTCCGAATCGTCATGCCGTCAAGCTTAAATATGTATATTACAGTTGGAATTTTAACGTTCTTAGCATCATGGAACGATTTTCTATGGCCGGTTATGGCGTTATCAAACGCAGATTTGATGCCTATTCAAGTTGCCCTTAATGCGGTTTTTGCAGACAAGTATAACATTTTCACAAGTCACATGATGGCTGCACTAACAATCGTAATGATTCCAATCGTTATTCTTTATATCATTTTCCAAAAATACATTGTGGAAGGTTCCATGCAAAGTGGAATTAAATAAAAGAGGTGCCCTATGAATCGACTACAAAAAGCAAACGACTATATCAAAGAAAACAAACATAAAACAAATAACCGACCCCTTTTTCACTTTTCATCAGAAATCGGATGGATCAATGACCCAAATGGTTTTTCATTCTACAAAGGGAAATACCAGCTCTTTTATCAGTATTACCCGTATGACATTGTATGGAATGACATGCATTGGGGTCATGCAACCACAAATGATTTTGTCAATTGGGAGTACCTTCCCGTAGCGATGGCCAATGACAAAGCGTATGATGCAAACGGATGTTTTTCTGGAAGTGCGATTGAAAAGGATGGGAAGCTCTATCTCATTTATACAGGTCATATTGATCCTAACTTAGGGTTTGATAAAGATGAATCACAAATTGCTGAACGTCAGTGTGTTGCTGTGTCAGAGGATGGTATCCATTTCGAGAAATCCAAATTAAATCCCGTGATTGGCGAAAAAGAATTGCCAGAAGGGTATCTCATTTGTGATTTCAGAGACCCTAAAGTGTTAGAGCGTGACGGGGTATACTACTGTGTATTAGCGGTAAGAAATTCGAAACGTCGTGGTGAAATCATCATGTTCCAATCAAAAGATTTACTTCAGTGGAGCTTTCATTCTTCTATTTTTCAAATGCCATTTGAAGAAAATACGTTACTAGAATGTCCAGATCTCTTCCACTTAGACGGAAAAGATATGCTAATTTTCTCAGAAATGCCTTGCGACCTTGAATTTGACGGAGAAGTAGAGAAAAAGACGTCTTATGTGATTGGACACATGGATTTTGAAAACGGAGCATTCACTCCTGAGGCAAAGGGCTTGCTAGATTATGCAACGTTTTACGCACCACAAACAACGGACGGTCAAAACGGAGAGAGACTTTTAATTGGATGGATGCATCGTTGGACAAAAGCAACACCACCAAAAGAGTACGGCTATAACGGCATGATGAGTTTACCAAGAAAGTTACACATCA
This sequence comes from Bacillus sp. ISL-77, assembly GCF_018613105.1. Classification (NCBI taxonomy): domain Bacteria; kingdom Bacillati; phylum Bacillota; class Bacilli; order Caryophanales; family Bacillaceae; genus Bacillus; species Bacillus sp. ISL-77. The sequence continues at coordinate 4,541 of NZ_JAGGQY010000103.1, read as the reverse complement.
AAAACAACACATTGATTCAACGAGCTTATATTAGCCATGACGATTATTTCACACCTGTTGCTGTTCATGAACATGTTTCATTAAATGAGGACTTGCACATTGAAAGCGGAAGAACAGGATATTTATCCCTATCACTATTATCTAAGAGTGAATCGTTTGTTGTTGAATTAAACAAGGAAGAAACAACAGCAACACGCGTGATTGTGGATCCATCATCCAATTCTGTTGTGATTACTTCTGATTATGGAGATAGTGAACCAATTACCATACGAGACTGTTTTAACAATGAAGAAAACACACTAGAATTATATGTGGATCTTCATTCAGTTGAAATCTTTGTGAATAAGGGCGAAAAAGTCGCAACATTTACGGCATATGAAAAAGAAAAAGGAACAAGCATTGTCCTTTCAGGAAAAGGGGCCCAATTAAAAGAAGTTCGTTATGAGGTGTTTAGTTCTTAATAAACGAAATAAAACAGCTCTGTTTAACTGAACTATAACCCGAATAATGGACACTAATTAAAAAGTACCTTTATTCGGGTTTTCCTATGTCCTCAAAAAGAAAACCCGTTTATAATAAAAGAATTATTGTGGACGGGATTTACATGAGTAAGAATTTATTTACGGAATATCAGATGAAAGAATTGGAGAAGAACCCGAACGTTTTACGTGTATCAGAACGTGCTATTTCCTATAATTCTGACTTCAAAGTAAAGGCTGTAATGGAATATAAAAGTGGAAAAATCCCTTCTCAAATTTTTATTGAAAATGGATTTAACCTTGAAGTAATAGGTAAAAATCAGCCCAAAAGATGTCTTCAAAGATGGCGTGACACCTATGAGAAGTCTGGTGAACTTGGTCTTCAATCTGAGCGCAGAGGAAAGGCAAGTAGTGGTCGACCGTCTTCAAAGGAACTATCAGTAGAAGAAAAACTCAAAAAGGCTGAAGCTAGAATCAAATTTTTAGAAGTTGAAAATGACTTCTTAAAAAAGCTAGAGGAACTAGAGAGGCAGGCGTTGAAGAAGAAACGGTTTTAACACCTTCAGAGAAATTTCAACTTATTGAACACACCATTCGTCAACACCATTTAGAGAACTTAGTCAGTTATTTATGTGAATTAGCTGAAGTTAGTAGAAGTGGATACTATGCTTGGTTAAAGGCTGCCACAGTTCGCCAACGTAATGATGTTGAGGATGAACTGGATATCGAACTAATACAGTTTATTTTTCAACAGAAAAAGGAAAAGGTCGGGGCATTACAAATCAAAATGATCTTAGAAAATGATTATTTTGTGGAAATGAATCATAAGAAAATACGAAGATTAATGCGCAAATATCAACTGATTGCTAAAGTGAGAAGGTCAAAACACGACGGAGAAACTCTCTAGTCTCTCGATTGGAGTCGTAGGTGTTTCCGGAACGGGGATTCCTGTTGTGAAACAATTACACCGATTGAGTGTGGGTGAATTAGTTCTTGTAGACGGAGATGGAGTTGAGGAAAAAATGTAGGTCGTATTTACAATTCTACTCTTAGTGATGCGGCAGAGGGTCGGCTAAAGTTCAAAACAGCATATCTGATAGGGAAAATGGTTGAGGAGGAATATTTTCAACCATTTTTTTAATATTTAATTTATTTATAAAAAAACCGTTGAAACGTTTCCAAAATAGTGATAGTATAAGTTTATGAAATCGCTTTAATATTGGAGGTAGTAGTAGTGGTGCCAAGTTTAAAAGATGTTGCAGACCTGGCAGGAGTTGGAGTTGGCACCGTTTCACGAGTCATTAACAATCATCCGAATGTAAGGACCGAAACACGGGAGAAAGTGAATGCTGCGATCAAAAAATTAAATTACATACCTAATGAAGTAGCAAGAAACTTTAAAATGCAAAAATCAAAAATGGTTGCGTTATTACTCCCTAGTGTATGGCATCCGTTTTTCTCGGAGCTGGCCTATTATATCGAAGATGAGCTTGACCGGGAAGGTTTTAAATTGATGCTCTGCAATAGTGGAGGCAGACCTGACAAAGAGCTTTATTATTTCGATATGCTTAATCAGAATAAAGTAGCAGGCATTATCGAGATTACTTACAATGACATCGAGGATAGTGTGAACACCGATATTCCTATTATTAGCATTGATCGTCATTTTGGAAAAAAAATCACATGTGTAACTTCAGATAACTATTCTGGCGGCCGCATTGCCTTAAAAGAACTTGTAAAGGCGGGAGCAAAAAAAGCGGCGTATCTTGGAATCACTAGTTCTGCCTACAGTGAGGTCGAACTTCGGAAAAAAGGATTTATCGATGAAGCAAAGGCTCAAGGGATTGAATATATCATTTATGAGGAGAATGATACTGTTTATAATGATGAGGAATATTTCGGAAATTTCTTTAAAATAAAAGAACATCGTAATGTTTCCGGCATATTTGCTAATACGGATTTACTAGCCGCCAAATATATTGATAAAGCTAAACAATATGGAATACGGCCACCAGAGGATGTAAAAGTAATTGGTTATGATGGAATTCAAGATAATATGCTGTTTCACCCGATTCTATCAACGATTCGACAGCCTGTCGAAGAAATGGCCAGAACGTCTGTGAAACTTCTCTTAAGAAAGATTGAAGGTGAACCGCTAGAGCAAGTGATTTATCGAATCCCGGTCATGTTCAGAGAAGGAGAAACGACTTGACAGTCATCATTTTTTTAACTCTCCGTTGGAAACGTTTCAATTTGGCATTGGGACAAGGTGTTTATCGTACCCGCTTTATGTAAAGTGGGAGAACAACAAAGCGTTAATATTTTTTTTAATCAAATTGGAAACGTTTCAATGTAATGCAAGAGTAAGGGATTTATCGAATCTTAGTATTACATAAACTAAATGATACTAGATTTCGGAAATTTCTTTAAAATAAAAGAACATCGTATTGTTTCCGGCATATTTACTAATACGGATCTACTAGCCGCCAAATATATTGATAAAGCTAAACAATATGGAATACGGACACCAGAGGATGTAAAAGTAATTGGTTATGATGGAATTCAAGATAATAAGCTGTTTCACCCGATTCTATCAACGATTCGACAGCCTGTCGAAGAAATGGCCAGAACGTCTGTGAAACTCCTCTTAAGAAAGATTGAAGGTGAACCGCTGGAGCAAGAGATTTATCGAATCCCGGTCATGTACAGTGAAGGAGAAACGACTTGACAGTCATCATTTTTTTAACTCTCCATTGGAAACGTTTCAATTTGGCATTGGGACAAGGTGTTTACTGTACCTGCTTTATGTAAAGTGAGAGAACAACAAAGCGTTAATATTTTTTTTAATCAAATTGGAAACGTTTCAATGTAATGAAAGAGTAAGGGATTTATCGAATCTTAGTATTATGATACTAGAAAGAGAGGTAAGGGCTTAGAAGTGGCAAGGAAGGAAAATTATGTAATCGATGCACCTATTGAAAGTTAAAAAGGATTAAAGTTAAAAAAAATCTTAAGTAATTATCAGCTCTACTTATTTCTTTTAGCCGCATTAATTTATTTTATTGTATTCCATTATGTCCCAATGTATGGAGTATTAATAGCATTTAAGGATTTTGTCGCAACAAAAGGGATTATGGGAAGTCCGTGGGTTGGATTAAAACACTTTGAGCGGTTTTTTGAATCCAATTTTGGACCCTTATCAAAAACACGCTTGGTCTCAGCGTTACTCAATTAATCATTGGTTTCCCGCTTCCGATTTTTCTTGCTCTATAATTTACGCACATCTTTAAGGAAAATGACTCATAATAGAACGTCTTAAGGGAGGTGAAGCAGCAACAGATTTGTAAACGCTTAAAATGCAATCTTCAATATTTGTCATGCTATGAAAATCGTTTTTATTAATTAAATGAATTCCTGGGGGGCTCACAATGAAAAAGAATGTAAAAACTTTATTTGTGCTAGTTTTAATCCTTGTAATGGCTTTAATGACTGCCTGTAGTAGTGCTAGTGAATCATCAAGTGAATCTAAGAATGATAACAAAGAGCAAAAAGGTGACAAAAAGTTAACTATCGGATTAACTGTAGGTACTTTGGCCAATCCTTTCTTTGTTGCCATGTCAAAAGGAGTTGAAGAAGCAGGGAAAGAATTAGGTGCAGATGTTTTTGTTGAAAGTGCTGAATATGATCTCGCAAAACAAACTTCTCAAATTGAAAACTTCATTACAAAAAAAGTAGATGTTATTTTATTAAATGCTGTTGATACAAAAGGAATTGCAGCAGCTGTTCAACAGGCAAAAGACGCTGGTATTCCTGTAATCGCTGTAGATACGAATGCTGAAGGTGGTGTCGATGCTACTGTTACATCGGATAACTATCAAGCTGGTAAACTAGCTGGAGAATATGTCATTGATCAATTAGGTGGAAAAGGAAACATTGCTATCATTGATGGACCTCCTGTTTCAGCCGTAACAGACCGTATTAAAGGGTTTGAGGAAGCTATTAAAGATTCTAAAATTAAAATAGTAGCGAAGCAAAACGGTGAAGGAAATCGTGAAAAGGCAT
>NZ_JAGGQY010000102.1:0-9128 GCF_018613105.1 Bacillus sp. ISL-77 | reverse complement strand
CTGAAGTTTTTCAGTGGCCTCTTACTATTATACTGGATTTTTTTCTATTTGCTAGATGGTTACACTAAATATTTCCATAGCTAAAGCTATTTGCTTACACTTTTTTTCTGTTCACATATCGAGTTCAAAAATACTATTTATCAATTGTAAGTCCTTGATGAGACGGCAGCGGCGGCGTGCCATGGGGTCGCAGATTTGCTGCATGTTAAACGTATTGTTGCTCGCTGTAGCTTTGTTCTCCCTTCCTTATGGATTGCCTTTACGATGTTCTCTCGAAGCCCTACGAAGCTTTCTAACGCTGCTGTGAACGATTGAGAGCGAGCCTAAATAGATTGATTGCGATAGTCTTCGCTCTGTTCTCTCGTTGTTGTTCTCGCTGCTACTTCGATAACTACGATAGATACAATGATTAGCGAAAGGATAGCTGCCCCCTGCCGCACCTGTATAGCCTGTGTATGCGCCTGTTTGCTGTAGAATAGGAATACTGCACGCTGCGAAGTATATGCACATATAGACCTACTTGTCAACACCCCCTAACAAAGCGCATTAGATAGCCGTTTAGAGCGTTCTAGCCGCCTTCTAGCGAGCCTATAGAAGTGTGCTGCCGTGAAGCCCTGATGCGCCTTATATTACGCCCTGTGCCGTAGTGTATAGCTGTATATGAGCCTATAAAAAAAGAGCGCTTCTATAGCGCCCTGTTAAGCTTCTCTCTTTAGTTCTCGCTTCTGTATCTCCCTGTATAAAATCGACTTACCTACGCCTGTACTGTCTTCGATTTGCTTAATAGTCATTTCGCCCTTCTTCCATAAGTTAAGCGCATGCTCTAGCTTTCCTTTTGCGATTCCCTTGCGCCCTAACTTAACGCCTTTACTCTTAGCGTTCGCTATACCTGCTGTGCGCTTCTCTGCTAATAGCTCTCGCTCGTTCTCTGCCAGTGCGGATAGTATCGTTAAAAAGAGCTTGCCGTTCCTGTGCGTTGCTTCTATGCCTAGCTCGATTATGAATAGCGTTATATTTCGCTCTTGCAGATCTTCGACTAATTGTAGTAGCTGCTGCGTATTCCGTCCTAAGCGGTCTACACGGGTAACTATGATAGTGTCGCCTTCTTTAACGTCCGCTAGTAGCTGCTCTAACTTTGGACGCTTGAAAGTAGCGCCAGTCATTTTCTCTTCGATAATGTGGTCGCATTTTCTAGCTTGTAGCTGTTGTATTTGCGTGTCTAAGTTTTGCTCTTTAGTCGATACCCTTGCATAGCCGTAAATTGTCATTATGTTTATTCCCCTTTTCGTATCTCATTTCCCTTATTTTATCATAACATTTAGGGAATGAATAACGGGAATATACAAAGCTAGTAAAATCAACGAAAAAAATATGTTCCCGTTTATTATACTTTTTGGGAATATGATCATTGGCTTCTATCAACTAATTAAATATTAATTTTCAAAAATAATGCATCATCCCCCCTGAGTTTTGGCGACTGCTCTGGCAGAAAGCGGCAGTGCATGTAAACCCCCTATTCTAATATTCGTAAACTATCGTAAACACATTTAATCAAGTGAAATTACTTTACAGTTACAACCGCAGCCTTTTCGCTGTCCCTTCGCAATTGAAGATAGTTTACATTGGTGAACATGCATTTACATTGAAAATAAAAAGAGCGCCTAGTATAGCGCCCTACACAATTATTTAAATAAGTCGATACCTGATGTCCTGCTTGATATAGTAACATAATAAGTTTTTTTAAAAATAACCTATCAAAAGTAAAGCTTTTCACCTGAGTCTTTCAAATTTAATAATTTGGTTACAAGTATCAGGATATCTTGCCGCAGCCTTCTTTAAATATTCCTCAGCGGCTCTCCTAACACAAATTAATGATAATGTTTGACATCTTTCTTCGACTCTACTCTTAAATGCATCAAAGAGGTCGTCATCATTAGGAACCGTTATACTTCCTGCCATTTTTGCTATAAATTGTCCATTTGTTTCTGCTACCTCATATGTACATACTGTATTAGATAGGTCATTCTTTTTAATTCGAATATCTACTAGTTCTGGAGTAGAATTATTACAACAACCAATATAAATCGCACATTTAGCATCAGCATGTATTTCTACATTTACTATATGTTCATAGACATATTGATAGGCTAACTTGTACAACTTAGAAAGTTCACAATCATTTTCATCCAAAAATTGAAGAAAGCTACTTATAAAACCAGGGTCTAAACGACCTGAGACACTAACTAGTTTATCATTTATTTTATAAATCTTTTCAGCGTCTTCATTTCTACCGATTTCAGTTAAGTTTTTATCTAAGTTGATTTCTAGGGAATCAGAGCCCATTAAAATAAAAGGAACTTCGCCAGTATTCGGTCTTGCTGCAATAGCAATTAGAACAGTCATATTATTACTCCCTTCGGAACTTATCGCATATATGTTAATTTACGTGCTAATATTGGAAAGGTTTCACAAAAGATGGTTAATCTTAAAAACCTGAAGATATCTCTTTAACTGCTTAGTTTATTGAAGCTATTTTCCTATTGACTATGGACGTAGTACTAACGAAGCTCTTCGTTAAATCCTCGCTCGGTCATGCGAAGCCACTCTTAGTATGTACTTACGTATTCTTTGTACTCTTCTCGTAACGATCGGGCGATTTAGGTAAGTACTAAGAAGTAGATTAGCCTTAAATATTTTCTTGTAAACCTAATTATCACTTGTAATCTTTTTCTTAATTAGATTATATTCTTCTTCGGTTATCTTAACATATTTCTTCCTTTCTATATTTTGAATAAATGTTTCTTTTACTCTCTCAGAACGATATAAATATAATCCCCATATTATTGTCCAAATCAAACAAATTAAAGTGTACTGGAAATAATATAAAATGTTCCCTACTAAAACAGATGAGAATTCTAAAGAATGAACTAGAATGAGTAGTGTAAAGTTTAAATATGTATAAGCTCTTGGAAATTCTTTATGTTTCTTAAAGAACAAAAATATTAAAAAAATGTGAATAATAACGGCAATGGTAAAGAGTGTAAGCGGAAAATAATTAAGAAAAAACTCTTTATTTGCTTCCTCTGTAGAAGTGTTATAGACTTCCTCTTTAAAGTTGAAATCTTTTGCGTATCTAAATATCGCTATTAATCCCCATATTTCAAGACATAATCCAGAAATCATTTGAAAAGCCAATATTATTAACCAACCCCCAATAGGTCGTCCTTGGTTTTGCTCCATGTAATTAATAACTCCTCTCTGTTATATTCTTTATAACCTTTATGCGAAGTATAAGCGCTGTTCGCTGCTTCTCTATTACTTATCGGTATTCGATTGTTTACGTAGCTTCTCGAATATTTCTTTAGTCCCTTCGTAGCCGCATGTAGTGCAAACATAATCGCTTGTCTGAGCACTATAATAATATTCCTTAACTATTTGTGGGTGCGAGCAAGACTTATCTCCTTCCTCTTTCCATTCTTCCTGTAGTTCTCTAGCTTTACTATTTTGCATAATTCTTCCTCCTTTATATTTATTTATATCTATTATACAATCATTTTCTAATGCGTATATAACAAAAAAAGAGACGCTAGCTTAATAGCTGCGCCCTGTATCGTTCTATAAAAATCCTATCTTTAAGTCTATCGGCTTCGGTTCGATTGTATGCCCTACGTAGTGTGCGATTAGTGCGTCTTTGTAACGCATATACTTGTCTGCTAGTTCTGTGCGTGCTGCGTAGCACTCTTCTGTCGTGCCGCCCTTAGCCTTCACTACGTAGAATATGCGCTGAGCTTCGTTGTAAAGCTTCCTAAGCTCCTTAGCGCTCGGGTTACTAAGGTCGTAGCCTTCCATGTTAGCGCTTCGGTAGTCTTTAGCGTACTTTGCTACGTTCTCGTCGGCTACGATAAATAATTCGCCTTTACCTAAAAACATTTGCATATGTTCTCACCTCCTAGAAAGATAGGCGCAAGCTGCCGCAGTTATTGGCATAGAGTCGCCGTTGACGGTCTTACGCAATTACTTTATACTTGCGGTAGTACCGATAACAGAAAGGAATTGATAAACAGTGACGACGAAATTAAACGATAAAAATATAATGATTGCAGCATACTTGCGTAAGTCCCGTGAAGACAAAGACACCGAAGACACTCTTCGTAAGCACCGTGAACAATTGCAAGAATACCTTGATCGGAACGGGTTCAAAAATGTTATATGGTTCGAAGAAATCGGATCGGGGGAGTCTATCGAAGGGCGTCCCGTCTTCTCTGCATTGTTACCTAGAATCGAAGCAGGCGAATTTGACGCCGTTCTATGCGTCCATATTGACCGATTATCTAGGGGAAGTCAGACCGAATCGGGAATGATTCAAGAAGCGTTTGAGGAAAGCGGAACAATCTTGTTGACACTTGAAAAAGTATATGATTTCACCAACGAAGCCGATTTAATGTTATCTGAATTTCAAGGGACAATTTCACGGAATGAACTGCGGTCAATTAAACGCCGCCTTCGTGATGGAAAGAAAAAAGCGGTTCAAGACGGGCGTCCTCATTCGGGAAATCCCCCCTATGGTTACAAGTGGGATAGAAATACAAAAACATGTAAAATTGACGAACAAAAATCGAAAATCTATCGTTTATTGATTCAGTGGTATCTTGAAGAAGGTTTGTCTGGCGCATTGATAGCAGACCGTCTAAACGAAATGAAAGTTCCCACGGCAAGCTCTAAGGGGCGTTGGCACGGGGAAGTCGTTACCGAACTTCTTGCGCATGATTTTCACCGTGGATTCGTTGTGTATGGAAAATATAAATCTGAGAAAAGAATCGTTGACGGCGAAAAGAAGTACGTCGTTAAGAGGAATAAAGACGCTGATAAAATTATTGTTGCCCGTGGGAATCACGAGCCGTTAAAAAGTGAAGAAGAACATGCAGCAATCACTAAACGTCTTGAGACGCTGCGCACTTATAACATGAAAGATCGTCAAGTTAGAAAGAATACTTATCGCCTTTCGGGTCTTGTCTATTGCCCTTATTGCGGCAAGTGTCAGAACGTAAACCAACCGAAAGGACGCCACGAACATTTGCGTAAATGCTTGAAGAAATCCACGACACGAAAGCCCGAATGTGACAATACGCAAGGTATCGCCGAATCTGTTGTTATGGAATTAATTCTCGACCATATGCGCCAATTTAAAGAAGAACTATTTGCGCCCAACAATGAACATCGAGAAGAAGCACAAAACAGTTTGAACGAAATTATTGAAATTCAACGTCAATCTATTGAAAAGTCTAAACGTAGAATTGTAAACGCAATGGAAATGCGTTTAGACGGCGATATAGACAAGACGAAATTCAAAGCAATCAAAGACAAAGAAGAAGCCGCTATTCGTCAAGCCGAAGCTAAGGCTGCGGAATTGAAGGCGTCAATCGGTTATTTAGATAAAGCGGAAGAACAGGCACGTCTTGAGCGTTGGTCTTCTGACGAAGTATCTCGGTTGTTGAATGGTGAAGACTTCGCAGCAAGTGAGACGAACGGTATTCTTCGCAAGCTTATCGAAAGAGTTCATTACTGGGTCAAAGGCGAAAAAGTAACGGTAGAAATCAAATACAAATAATCGGCGGAAATCCTTATTTGACGGGGCTTGCGCCTTCCTGTTCGCTTTGTTATAACTATGCTATAACACCTGTAACCATTATTGGGATTACACTTATCCCGGTGGCAATGAATAACATCGCAGGTGGTCAAGGAAGCCCTGATTTTGGAAGCCTATCAAATATCAGTTTAGCTTTCGGAACGTTGCTTTTTATCATCTTGCTTTATCGATTTACGAAAGGTTTTATTCGCTCGATCTCTATTCTACTTGGATTAATTGGTGGTACTCTTGCTGCTTCTATTATGGGGAAAGTCAATTTCTCAGCGGTAGCTGATGCATCATGGTTCCATATGGTGAAGCCATTTTATTTTGGTACACCTACTTTTGAATGGACCCCGATTCTTACTATGACTCTCGTAGCAATTGTGAGCATGGTAGAATCAACAGGTGTATATTTCGCTCTAAGTGATATCACAGGAAAAAAATTAAATGAAAAGGATTTATCAAGAGGATATCGTGCTGAAGGTCTCGCGAGTATAATCGGTGCTTTATTTAATGCTTTTCCATACACAACCTACTCGCAAAACGTGGGACTTGTTCAGCTTTCAGGTGTTAAAAGCAAAAACGTCATTTATACAATGGGCGGGATACTAGTATTTTTAGGGTTTATTCCTAAAATCGGGGCATTCACTACCGTTATTCCAACACCTGTTCTTGGTGGCGCAATGGTGGCAATGTTTGGAATGGTCATTGCTTACGGAATAAAAATGCTAGGAAATGTAGATTTTGCATCACAAGAAAATCTTCTGATCATTGCTTGTTCTGTCGGTATGGGAATGGGCGTAACTGCCGTACCAGATATGTTTTCCCACCTGCCAGAAGGCGTTAAAATCCTCACCAGCAGCGGGATCGTAACAGGAAGCCTTACTGCAATATTTCTAAACATTGTTTTCAATGTTTCAAAGTCAACAACGGAAATTAAGCAAGTTTAGCAAGTAAATAAGCATCAATGTGATGCTTAAATAACATCATATATCCAACATATTAATACCAAAAATACGTTGATACGTTGCCTACATTTTCTTAATAAAAAGTGTATTGAGGTGACGTAAATGAAAAGAAAAAGACTTACAAGTAGATCAGTAAATGAAGAAGAATCAAACAAAGTCAATTTTACTTTTGAACAGGCTTACGCATATTTTCTTTCCTCTAAGAAAGTTAAACCCCCTAATTATGAGGCTTAGCCTAGACCACTAAGCCCCCAATTTTGCCTTTGATCTTTTGATCAAGGGTCTTTTTTGGCATAAAAAAGAGTGACCGCTAAGCCACTCTAAGTAATTCTAATCTTGAATAGTTACTAAAATATCAAAAATTAATGTGCATTCATTTCTTCTGCGATTTCTTCTCCACTTAAATTAGAAAAATAATATGTCGGCCAATTGTCTAATTCATTTAAAAGAGTGACTTGATCTTCATCTCCAAAATAAATATGATAATGTTCAGCTTTTATTGGATAAATACTGTGATCACTAAATTGAACATGTTTTGGGACACCATCTGATACTCCAACTAAATCAAATAAATAACGAACGCCTCTATTTCCGGATTCATAAGTCAAAATTTCGTATCCATGATACTTATATTCGCCTGTTTTTACTTCTCCATTTTTATAAAATGTTATCGTATTATCTTTTATAACGATTCGTTCAATGTCTGTTTCATACCCAACTTTATAATATTCTTTGTACTCTGCAAAAGTTTTATCTTTCTTTGTTTCTACTTTTTTCTCTAAGACCTCATCTAAAGTTCCATCTAATAAGTATGGATAGACTGATTGCCAATCTCCTTCCCAATCTGATAATTCTCTATCTTCAACTTCGTCATCTTCAAATATCCCTGAATATATTTCTTTTTGCTTTTCATCATCGTGACTATGGTTATGATTGGTACTTTCTGTAGATTCAGAATTGTAATCAGAAGAAGCAGGTTCAGAATCAGAGGAAGCATTTTCGACAGGTGTTTCTACTTTTTCTTGACAGCCTGTTAGGATTATCCCTAATAAGAAAAACACAAGTATTGATTTGATAAGTTCCTTTTGCATAAATAAAATATCTCCCTTTCCTTTTTAATATTCAATGCAAATCGTAACAATTCCTATTTACACCTTTATGAATATACTATGTTTTAAATTTTCTGTCAATATAAAACGTAATGATTATGATTTGTATCTTAAAGTAACGGGATGTTTTAACTTAAGAAATGGTCGTTGCGGTAATCTTTTTCATCTTCAACTCTCGGGTCCTTTAATGGAAAAATAAACAAACAAAAAAAAGAGTGACCATTTCAGCCACTTATCAAGTGTAAACATCTGTTTTTGCAGACTTTGGTTGTTCTTATTGAAGTAGTCGAGTAGAAGAGAACCTCTCTACCTTTCGGTAGATTGTGTTCTCCCTCCGGGTAGAAAGGTCGCCCAATTGGCGACTCAAACCCCCACAGAACCCGGCGTGCGGATTTCCCGCACCGGGCTCTTCAGAAATTGCTTCACAGTTTCGCGTACATCTTTAATTCCGAAAACGGAATTGATAGTTTAGGACGCTCTAGAGGAAAAATCGACTTAATCTTATTGAACTTTTCCCACGTTATATAGCTCTTTTGGCTTCTACTACTTAACATTCTTCTCCAATAACGTTCCGTAATATTATAGATTTTTGTTATTGACCGAAGATTGCCAGCCATACCATAGTAATTGTAATGACCTCTAAGAATTTGATTTATCTTCTCAACTTGGTCTTTTATAGACCAATGTCTGATAGTACGAAGTACTTCTTGTATTTTATTTACACTCCGCTTAAATCTGGTCGTTTCGGTTTTCCTACCTACCATGAAATTACCCTTACGGTTTTTTGTACAATAATGTGTAAAACCTAGGAAGTAAATCGTTTCTAATTTCTTTCCTTTTTGCAGGGCATGTTTACTGGCAAACCGTCCAAACTCTACTAACCTAGTCTTATTAGGTTCAAGCTCTAATGAGAATTTCCTTAATCTTTTCACAAGGACTTTCCCAAACCTTATTGCATCTGAACGATATTGAAAACACACTACAAAATCATCGATATATCTTATTAGATATGACTCACCTTTGAGCCTTGGTTTTATTGCTTTCTCAAACCACAAATCCAATACATAGTGAAGATAAATGTTGCTTAACAGTACACTAATTGAACCACCTTGCGGTGTTCCTATTTTACTGACGTGAATATCCTTACCTTCCATTACACCTGCTTTTAACCATCTTTTAATCAGACTAATAATTCTAGGATCACCAATCCTATGTTGCACGAATTTTATTATCCAATCATGGTCTAAGGTTCCAAAGAAGTTCTTCAGGTCAGCTTCCAGTACCCAGCTAACTTTCTTCCCTGAAATAGTCTCATTAAGGTTAGCTAAGGCATTATGTGCTCCCCTATTTGGCCTACCCCCGTATGAACAATTTAGAAAGTCTTGTTCATAAATTGATGAAAGTGGATTGTCAACACTAAAC